>JBEIFN010000271.1:0-4034 GCA_040382435.1 Alphaproteobacteria bacterium | reverse complement strand
CCTGGGTGAGTTTGACGATGGCGTCGATGTCGCCGGCCTTCGAGATCTCCTCGAACTCGGCGCGCGTCACGTCGACCCCGTCGATCTTGGCGACGACATCCGGGAGCGCCGGGATGCCGGTGCTCGAGGTCGCCGCCGACGTCGTCGCGCTGGACGAGGGCGCGCCGGCCGGCTGGTTCGCGCAAGCTGCCACGAGGGCGAAGAGGCCAACGCCCCAAGCAAGGTTCCGCATCGATGACTCCCCGCGCCGAAGGGCGCTGCGAAACGGTCACGTCAGGTGACCGAGGTCGCGCCCTCTAGCCGATCCGAGCGACCGAGTCCAACGAGACGGCCTCCCCGACGGTCGCTGCGACGACGCGAGGTTGCATCAAGACTCAGGGCGTCTTGGGGGCCTTGCTCCCCGCGTCGTCTCCCTCTCGCGGGATCGCGCGGATCTCGGCGATCTGCACCGTCGCCGCCTGGAAATCCGTCGCCGTCATCGCGACCTCGGCGCCGACCTCGAACCGCAGCTCGGGCGCCCCCTCCACCGCCGTCGCCAACAGGTCCTCGAACCCCGCGCGCGTCATCAACTTGGGCCCCTCCGCGAGTCCGCGGACCTGCCCGACCTCGCTCGCCGCGTTGGACGGCAGCCGACCCTCGACGCGGAACTCGACCTGCTCGAGCTGGTGGCCCTTGCTGTCCTTGATCGCAGCGACGAGCACCAGATCGGTCATGTCGAAGCCCGACTCGTTCTGTACGAGGAAGCCGAACGTCGTCTGCTTCGGACCGTCCTTGGTCCAGGCGAGGTTGCCGATGCGGACGTACTGGTCGGGGTTGTAGAGCGGGTCCCACTCCTCCCGAACGTCGGCGCCCGCGAGCCGGTAGGCGGGGAGCACGGCGTCAAGCGCCACGAAGCCCTCGGCGCGGTCTCCGGCGGCACGGCGCACGTGGTAGCGATCGGCGCGCTTTCCGAGCAGTTCGAGGACGTCGTTCTTGGCGAGCTTGGCCACCGCCTTGGCCTCCGGCTCCGGCCCGGCGAGCAGCTCGGGCGCGTCGGCCGTGACCACCACTTGGCTGTAGCCGAGCTGCATCCCCTTGCTCACCGCCTCGCGGTCGGGGATGTTGCCGTAGTTCGTCGCGACATAGCCGCCGCTCAACGCGATGACCGCGATCATGCCGAGCGCTGCGAGCGTGTGCCAACCGCCGGTCGGCGCGGCCGGCGTCTCGTCGTAGGACGGCTCGGAGGACGACGCCGTGAACAGGCTGCCGACATCGGGCACCTCCACCGCGTAGACCCACCCGTTCGTCCCCGGAGGACGGACGAGATCGCCAGCCGCCAGCTCACCGCGCCCGGCGAGTCCGCGCAACGCCTCCACGCCGTCGACTTCGAATTGGACGTCGTTGCGGTTCACCACCCAGCGTGCCATGGCGGCCCTCCAGGGCGCTGTGTTACCGCACAAGCGGCCTTGCAAGCAAGCGCGCGAAGGCAGCGCCTCGGGATGTTGACGCGCTTTGTACGAACAGCACGGCATCGGCGAGCGGGCGACGACCGCCGAGATCCGCGGGGCGCGCCACGCGCGCGGCCCTGCGCAGAGGGGGGCGGATGACGCGGCGACGCATGGGGATCGACGAGGCGGGGCGGGGTTGCGTCCTCGGAGACCTGTTCGTGGCCGGCTACCTCACCTCCGCCGATGACGACGCGCTCATCGCCGCAGGGGCCGCCGACAGCAAGGCGATCTCCGCCAAGCGGCGCCTCGCGGCGCGCACAGCGCTCGCGGATCTCGGCACGGCGACGATCCGGCGCATCACGCCGAGCGAGATCGACGACGGAAACCTCAACGCCCTCGAAGAGGCCGCCATCGTCTCGCTGATCGTCGCGGGCCGGCCGGACGAGGTCTGGCTCGACGCGCTCGGGCACCCCAGCACGCTCCCCGCCCTCACCGCCCGACTCCGCGCCGCGCTCCGCGCGCACGGCCTCGATGTCCCAATCCGAAGCGAGCCCAAGGCCGACGCACGCTTCCCCGTGGTCGGCGCGGCGAGCATGTTCGCCAAGGTCGGCCGCGACGAGGCGCTCGCACAGGCCGACGCGGCGTGGGGCCCCCTCGGCTCGGGCTACCCCTCGGACCCCGTCACCCGAGCCTGGCTCGCGGAGCGGCTCGCGAGTGGCGCGCCGCTCCCGCCGATCGTCCGCACCCGCTGGGGAACCCTCGACGCGCTCCGACCGGCAGCCGCAGGCGCGCTCACCACTGGCAGCGGCTGACCCCGTCGGCGTCCACCGGTCGGAAGATGTGCACCCGCGTCTCCCACCAAGCGAAAGGCGCCATCAACGACGCATCCTCAGCGACGTCGGCGACCGTGACCGGAGCGGCGTCGCCCCGCTGGTACACCAAGCGGCCGTGACCCGCTTCCTGCGCGCGGTAACGCAGTTCCCACCAAGTCAGCCGCTCCCCGTTCACCGTCTCCTTGCGTACCTTGGCGAGATCGGTCTCGATGACGGTGACGAGGTCCAGCTGGGCATCGCCCAGGTAGATTTGCGGCATAAAAAGATGGTTTGGGCGATGATCTTCGGTCCGAAGGTTCGAGAACATCGCCAGCGACGCCCGGGTACGCAGCCCGGCGTACGGAGCGAGACCGGAGGCGGCGGTCAACGCCACCAACACCATCGATAGGACGCCCAGCCGACCCACGAGGCGCATCGGGACACCGCCCGTCGGCCGCACGGAGGAGGCCACGGCAAGTCCGACGGCGCCCATCCACGCCATCCCGTAGGCAGAAAAGCTCGTCAAACGCATCGACTGGAACAGCTGGCCCGGGTCGAGTCGGCCGACCGACGCCTGCACCGCCGCGATGAGCGCCACCGAAGCGGCGGCCAAAGCCACCGTGCGCCCAGAGCTCCACGCGGGGACGAGCCGGCGTCCCCGAGCGAGCGCCGTCATCGTCTCGTCGGGCAGAAAGAGCCACCACGTCGCGAACAACAGGCTGCAGAAGTCGGGGACGCGCAGGATCGGGGTGAAGCTGATCAAAAAGTGAAACACCGCCCCCACCACGACCGCGGGCGCGCGCCAGCGCGTCAGCAGCAAGATCGGGAGCGCGGCCTCGACGACGAGCGTAGCGGCGATCGCGAGGTTCTGCCAAAATAACCCCGTCGGAAGCCACGTGTACCACTTCGTACCGATGTCGACCCAAGCCCGCGAGGCGCAGCTGACCTCCGGGTCCAAAAACGCCGTGTTGAACTTCGCGAGCGCCGCGAACGCGTAGCCGACGAGCAGCAACCACCGCACGGCCGGCCCCGCTCGCTCGACGTAGCGCGTCAGCGATCCGCCGCGGCGCGCCTCCGCCACGCCGTAGGCGAGCAGCGCCGACGTCATCAAGAAGGTCAACCACCAGTGGTTCGCGACGCGCGGCACCTCCCGCAGCCCGTGCACCCACGCCGCCGTGACATAGACGAGGAACGGCCAGAACGCGTTGCGAGGGCGCGCGAGCACCGCCAGCGCGGCACCCACCATCACGACCTCGGTCGCGACCCGCGCCGGGGTCGGCGTAAAGGGCTCCTTGGGCCAGGGGATCTGGTTCACGACGTGGAACAACCCCGCGACGGCAAAGAAGGCGGCGAAGCCCCGTGCCCTCACCGCTGCGGGCGCGTCGTGCGCCGCTCCAACGCCGTCAGCGGCCGGCCGCTCCGGATCCATGTCCCCTCCCAAGCCGACGCCCTGCGTCCGTGCTATGATCATTCTACTTGCATTGAGGTCGACCATGCGTGCTCTCGCCGTGCCAGCGCTCACCGCGGTCATCGCCCTGCAGATCGGCTGCGACGCCTTCCAGTCCTACCAGTCCAGCTCGAACGACACGGGCGAGATCGGGCGCGACAGCGCCACCCCACCCGACGACGGCACCACAGGCGGCACCACAGGCGGCGGGACCGACACCGAGCCGCGCAACAACCCACCGATGTCGAGCGCCGGGCCCGACCAGTTCGACGTCGCCGTCGGCACCACGGTCTTCCTCGACGGCAGCGGATCGTCCGACGTCGACAACGACCCGCTCAGCTACGCCTG
>JBEIFN010000270.1:0-4041 GCA_040382435.1 Alphaproteobacteria bacterium | reverse complement strand
CCTCAAGGCCGAGGTCGGCGAGGCGATCATCGCCGAGCTGTCGCCCCTTCAAGACCGCTACACCGCGCTGACCGACGACCCCGCGACCCTCGACCGCGTCTTGAACACCTCGACCGAACGCGTCCGGGAGATCGCGGCGACCACGATGGCGCGGGTCCGTCGCGCCGTCGGGTTGATCTGAGGCATGTCGTCCGAGGACGCGCTGGTTCAGGCCGTCCTGCCGGCGATCGTGCTCGGCGCCGTCGCCGTCCGCGCGTTGGGCATCTGGACGCTCCGCCGCGCCGCGGTCCGCGCTGCCACCGGCCTCGGACTCACCGTGGTGCCCGCGCCCCAGCGCTTCGGGTGGCTCCGCGGCGTGCGTGTCATCGCCCGCGGAACGCTGCACCTCGCGGGCCGACCGCGCGTCGTCGACCTCTCGCTGGAGCCGGGGAGCACGGGCGCGTTGGAGTGGCGTCTGAGCATCGAGGCGCACCCTGGCGCGCCGCTGTGCGTCTGTCTCGCCAAGGCCGACCCCGGCGACGACGCGTCGGTGGGCGTGCCTGAGGTTCACCCATGCGCGCACACCACACCCGCCGATCATCAAGCCCTGTCGCGCGTCGCCGACACCTACGCCGACGCGCTCCGCGCGCTCCCCGAGGACGCAATCGAGCGGCGTCTCGGACGCGGCACCGTCCGGCTTCGACAACGCTTCTCGGCCCCAGGTGCCATCAGCCCCACCTCGGTCGCGCGCCTCGCGCACGCCGCGTGGCTGCTCGATCGCGCGTCGACCCTCCCTCCCGACGCCGACACCGCGTCGTGATCTTGGGCCTGATCAGCCTCGCGTGGGGCGCGGACCCCTCCCCGGAGGTCGACACCGAAGCGGCGGCCGAGGTGCCCGTGGTCGAGATTCGCTCGACTTCCCTCCCCGATGACGCCTCCACGACGTCCGCCGACGACATCGGAAGTGCCGTCGACCTCGGCGACGTCCTCGCGACCACGCCCGGCTTGGTCACCCGCCGACTCGGCGGCCCAGGAAGCGCGACCTGGGTGAGCGTCCGCGGCGCACCGGCGCGGGCGACGCTCGTTCGCCTCGACGGGATCGGACTGAATCCCGACGGAGGGAGCGCGGCCGATCTCGCCGATCTCCCCCTCGCAGGTCTGGGCGAGGTGCGGGTCCAGCGCGGGCTGGTCGCCGACGGCGCGCTCGGGGCGCCGATGGGGGGCGTGGTCGACGTCTCGACGCTGACGCTGGCACGCGGCCAGTACGCGCTCACCGGACGCGCCGGCGGACCCGCTTACGTCGAGGCGAGCGGCGTCGGCGCGACGGGCCACGGCCCCGTCGACCTGCTGTTGGGGGGGGCCACCTTCGCCACCACCGGACGGTTCGTCGCGTACGACGACCGCGGGACGCGCTTCAACGACGCCGACGACGTCTGGGTCGTCCGGCAGCCCGCCGCCATCCAACAAGCGACGGGCCTGCTGCGCGCGCGCTGGGCCGGCCCGAGGACGGCCGTCACCGTCCTCAACCACACGCTCGGCCGCAAGGAACAGATCCCCGGGCCGCTGGGCGCCCCCTCGATCGACGTCCGCCAGGGGACATGGCGAGCGCTCGTCGGCGCCGACGTCGCGGGCGAACGCGGTCCATGGTCGGGCCGCATCGGCGGCTGGTGGCTCGCGCGCGGGGAACGGACCGACGACCCGAGCGCGGAGCTGGGGATCGGCACCCCATGGCAGCGCGACGGCTACCAGCACGGCGGCGCCCAGCTCAGCGGGGAGCACCGTTGGGGGATCGCCACGGTCACGGTCACGACGAGCGCGCGCGCCGAGTCGTACCGCCGCGACACCCCTGCCGGGGTCGCGCTCACCGCGTCGCGGGCCGTCCTCGGGGCGAGCGTGGCCGCCAACATCCACACCCGCGACGGACGCCTGTCGGTCCACCCCGTGATCGAGGTCCGAGGACTTCCCAAGGCCACGGCCGTCGACGTAGCGGCCAGCCCTGTGCTGCCGCGGCTGACGGTCATCGGTCAGCTCAGCCGCGCTTGGACGCTACGCGTCGCCGCAGGGCGCACCTTTCGGCCTCCCGACCTCAGCGAACGCTACGGCGTGCGCGGGCAGTCGCGCGGCAACCCCGACCTGCGCCCCGAATCGGCGTGGCAAGGAGAGGCCGCGCTGAGCTGGCGGCACGAGGGGCGCATCGAGGCCCACGTGGCTGCGACGGGGTTCCTCGCCCACCGCACGGATGCGATCGTGTGGATCCAGAACGCCCAACGACAGCTCGTGCCCACCAACTTCGGGAGCGCGCGCGTCGCCGGGGTGGAGGCAGAAGCGACGCTGACCACCGACGTCGTCCATGCCCGGCTGTCGGCTGGCTGGACGGACGCCCGAAACCTGAGCGACGACCCCGCCTTGCGCGGCGCCACCCTGCCCGGCGTCCCCCAGGCCTTGCTCGACGCGGTCGGCGAGATCCGTCTGTCACGGCACGCTCGCCTCGGCGCGCTGTGCAGCCACCAAAGCGGGATGTTCCGCGACGCCGCGAACACCAACCCCGTCCCCGGCCGCACGACGGTCGACGCTTGGCTCGGCGTCGCCACGGACGCAGGCCTGCGCCTGACCGCCGGCGCGCGCAACCTGCTCAACCAGCGCACCGTGACCGTGCCGCGGGATCCGCTGCGGCCCGACGCGGGCACCACCACGACGGCGTGGACCGACCTCGCGGGCTGGCCGCTCCCGGGCCTGCAGCCCTTCGTCGAGGTAGAGTGGCGCCCCACTCCGAAGGACCGCCCATGACCTGGCTGTGGCTGTGGCTCGCGTGCACCTCCGGATCCCCCCCCGTCTTCCCGGACACGGCCGACGGACTCGGGTCCCCGCTCGACGACGCCGGTGGCCTCGGCGTGCTCGCGACGCTGAGCCTCGACTACACGTCGGGCACGCTCTCCACCGTCGACGTCACGACGCGCGCGGTCCGCAACGACGTCGCCACCGTCCACCCCGACACGGTCGTTCAGACCACGCCCGGGGCCGTGTGGGTCGTTCAGCGCCTCCTCGCCGACGCGATCCGGCGCTACGATCCTCAGGATCTTGGCGTTCCGCTGTGGGAGCGTTCGGTCGGAGCCGGAAGCAATCCCCACGCCGTCGCGCGCGTCGGCGACGTCCTCGTCGTCAGCCGCTACGGCGAGGCCAGCCTCGCGCTGCTCGACGCGAACAGCGGCGCCGACGCCGGGACGATCGATCTCGCCGCCTGGGCCGACGGCGACGGCATCCCCGAAGCCTCCGACCTCGTCGGCCTCGCCGACGGCAGCATCTGGGTGGGCTTGCAACGCCTCGACCGCCTGAACGGCTGGACACCTGCCCCAACCTCGCGGGTCGTGCGCGTCGACGTCGACACCCGACAGGCGATCGTGGGCTGGCAAGCGCCGCCCAACGCCGTCCTGCGCGCGACCGAGGACGCGCTCGTCGCGATCGGCATCGACGGCCTCGCTTGGATCGACCCCGCGTCCGGGGAGACGTCCGACGAGCCCACGCGACCCCTGGGCGGGGGCGACCTCGTCGACGCCGATGTGGCCCCCGACGGGTCGATGGTCGCCATCCTCCGCGACGGCGAGCAGCACACCCCGGCTTGTCGAGATGCGGCGGGCGTCTGGACGGTTGGCGAGCCGCTCGACCACTACGTGCCCGACGTCGCGCGCGGTCCCGACGGCGCCGCGTGGCTCGCGCTTCGGCCGCCTTGGTCGGACCCGCTCGCAGGCGGTGGGCTGCTCCGCATCGACCCCGCCACCTGCTTACCGTCGCAGGACCGGTCCGAGATCGCGACGTCCGTCCCTCCGTTCTCGATCGCGTTCACCGAGGTTGCCCCTTGAACCCGCGCCTGCTGCTCGTCGTCGCCGCGCTGCTGTTCTCGTCGGGAGGCACCGCGATCAAGGCGTCCGCGCTCGATGGGCCGACCCTCGCGGCCGCCCGGAGCGGTGTTGCCGCCGTCTTCCTCGCGCTCGTCGCACCCCAAGCACGCCGGGGGATCGGTCGCGACGCTGGGGGTGTCGCGGTCGCCTACGCGGCCTGCCTCGG
>JBEIFN010000269.1:0-4051 GCA_040382435.1 Alphaproteobacteria bacterium | reverse complement strand
TCTTGGATCCCGAGAACTGCACGTCGGACGCCGACTGCCTCAGCGGTGGCGTGTGCACGGACGGCGTCTGCGTTGGCGGTCAGCCGCCCGCCGGCGGCGTGGATGCCTCGGGTGAAGCCGACGCGGCAGGCGGGGCTGACGCCGCGGGCGGGGCGGACGCCGCGGGCGGGATGGAAGCAGACGCGATCGCGACGGACGCTGCGGTCGACGCAGAGCGAGACGCGATGACGACGAACGAGCCGCCGACCTGCTCGATCGTCGCGCCGCCGGTTGAGGATGACGGGCTTGTGCTCGCCGCGGACCGCGTCAATACGACCGTGCAGGTCATTGACCCTGACACGGCGCCCAGCGCGCTGTCGGTCTCGGTCAACGGCCAGCCTGTGACCCTCGCAGCGGACTCCAGCGCGACGCAGGAAGTGCGCCTCGACGAGGGCGACAACTTCATCCGCGTCGACGCTCGAGACCCTCAGGGCAACACGTGTATGGACCGTCGCCGCGTCGTGCGCGACCAGACCGGGCCGATGCTCGAGGTGCTCGACGCGACGGAGGCGCCCGTGCCGGACTCAAGCACGTTGGGCGAGACCCCGGTCGAGGTCTTCGTGCGGGCGGCCGATCCTCATGACGTCCAAGCGATTACAGCGACGGCGCGCGGTATCGAGGTCAGAGACACCGCGCAGCTCCCGGACGGGCGCACCCGAGTGCGCTTCGCCCTGCAGGACGGGATGAACGCGCTTGAGGTGCGCGCAGCGGACCGCCTGGGTAACGTCTCTCGCCGCGCCTTCGAGGTCTTCTACGACGGCGTCGACCCCAGCGTCGCGATTGACACGCCGGTACCGGGCGACCGGATCGCGGCGCCTCGCGTGACGATTCGCGGCGTAGCGGGTGACAACCAAGACGTCCGGGCCCTCACGATCGAGGGGACCGTGACCGACGAGGCCGGCGCCTCGGTGGGTCAGCCCGCGCGGACGACCCCCGCCCGAGACGGCGGGTGGGTCCTCGCGGACGTCGCGCTCGGCGCCGGAAACAACGCGATTGAGGTCTGTGCCACAGACGCTGTCGGCCGCCGGGCCTGTGCACGGAGCAGTGTTCGGGTCCTCGCCGGCGCACCGAGCGTCGTGATCACTTCGCCTGACCCCGCCCAGGTCGCCATCGTTGGGACGCAAGATGTGCGCCTCGAGGGCACGGCCACCGAGTCGACGCTCAGCGTGCTCGTCGGCGTGGGCTTCAACGTCGCGCCCGCTGAGCTCGCCGCGAACGGGAACTGGAGCGCGACGGTCCGGCTGCCATCGCAGGGTGAGTACGTCATCGCCGCGCAGCCCATTGGGCTCGATGATCTCGTCGGTCAGACGCAGACGCTCCGGGTCCTCTTCGACGACTCCGCGCCGCAGGTCCGCATCAGTCAGCCGACCCCCAACGCCTGCACCAGCGCCGCGACGCTCCGCGTCGAAGGCGACGCAACGGACCTCGAGACGTCGATTCGCGCGGTGCGGGTCAACGGTGTGGTCGCGCCCGTGCAGGCGAACAACCGGTTCCGCCTAGACCCCGCGGTGCAGGCCGGCATGGGCCAGACCGTGACCGTCGAGGCGGAGAACGCTGCAGGGCTGATTGGTCGGGCGACACAGACGTACAGCGTCGACCGCACGGGGCCGCGCGTGAGCCTCGAGCTCAACGACGGCGCCTTCGTGGCCGCCGACGCGGGTGGTTTCGTGACAATTCGAGGTTCGGTCGCGGACGTGGAGTGCGGGCTCGGCGCAGACCCTCTGCGGGTCGCCGGCTCACCCGCGCTTGTCCTCCCCGACGGGACGTTCACGGCGCGGCGCGCTCTCGCGCCAGGCCAGGCCATTGTCGCCGTGGTGGTGACCGATGCAGTCGGTAACGTGACGCGCGTTGACCGCGCGCTCACCGTCGACGCGACGCCGCCGGTCATCGACAACGTCACGCCCGCCGCAGACGCCTTCACCAGCCTGGGGACCTTTGATGTCTCGGCGCGGGTCACCGACGCCGAGGCAGGCATCGCGGATGTCACGATCGGGGGCGTGAGCGTCCAGCCGTCAGGCGGCCTCTACCGCCGCCGCGTCGCCCTCGTTCAGGGCGCAAACGCCGTGGAGATCGCCGCGACGGACCGCGTCGGGTTGGTGAGCCGCTTGACGGTCAACATCAGCCGCGACAGCGCTGCACCGACGGTCGTCATCACCTCGCCCGTCCCAGGGCAGGATGTCCCCGACATCTTGACCGTGCGTGGCACCGTCACGGATGGCCCGACGGGCAGCGGCGTCGCCGAAGTGCGACTCGGCGCGGTCTTGGCGCGCGTGAACGCCGACGGAACATGGGTGGCCACGGGCGTACGCTTCATCACCGGCGGGCAAAACACAGTTACGGTCACAGCGGCCGACAACGCGGGGAACTTCTCATCGCCCGCAACGGTGAGCGTCGACGTCTTGGAGTTCGGCGCCGAGGCCGCCGCGGACGTGGGCTTGGTCGGTGCGACGCAGACCGCTTGGGTTGGACTGGTCGACGCGAACGACGACGCGCGCTTGGACATCGTGGCCTTGTCGGGCAGCGCGAACGGCGCGTCCGCGCTCTACCTGCAGCGTGCAGACGGCACGTTCGATGCGGTGAGCGCGGCGGCGGCGGGTCTCCCGGTCGGCGTGCCCGTCTTGGACGCGGCTGTGGGTGACGTGAACGCGGACGGCTACGCGGACCTGGTGCTCGCGGGCGGCGTCGGCGCGACGGGCGTGCGCTTCGGGACCGGCTTCGGCGGCTTCACGACGATTGACGGGATTGGCGTGCCCGCAGATGTCGCCGCATCGGGCGTCGCTCTCGGTGACGTCAACCGAGACGGTCGGCTCGACCTCGCGTTTCTCGCGGGCGCTCGCTCCGCCGTGTACCTCGGCAACTTCGGGGGCACGTTCACCGAGACCGCCCCGGGCGGCGTGGTCGGCCTCGACGGCCTCACCTCGATGGAGCGCGCGCTGCTGATGGACCTGAACAAGGACGGTGTCCAAGACCTCGTCGGTGTGACGACGCTGGGCAGCGAGGGGTGGCAGGGTCTCGCGGACGCCGCCGACGTGGGCCGGTTCCAGACCTATGCGGCAGCCGGCCTCGCTTACCCCGACGTCGGCGCGACGGCCGTCTTGCCGCTCGACGCGGACCGCGACGGCGACCTCGACATCGTGACGCTCGGGCCGAACGTGGCGGGCGTGAACCGCTTCACCGTGGTCGGCAATACGGCCACGGCGATTTCGCGTGAGGCCTTCGGCCTCAACGCCTTGGCGGATGAGCTGGGCGTGGTGGGGGCCGACTTCGACGGGGACGCGCGCGACGACGTCGTGACGTTCGGTCTGTCCGGGCTCCGATACTTCGGCGGCGCCGACGGCGGCTTCACATTGCGCAACCGCGCCGCATTCGGCCTGCCCGCGCTGGCCGGCCTCGCCGCGGCGCACGCGGCGGATGTCGACGGGGACGGAGACGTCGACCTGCTCGTCGGCGGCGTCGGCGGCGTTACATGGATTCGCTCAAACGCGACGACCAAGTACCGCGCGACGTACTCGTTTGCGCGGATCGAGGCCGTCCGCGGGCGCAACGCCGAGCCGCCCTTCGACGCCGTCGGCGTGGTGGCGATCCAAGACCGCGCGGTCAACCCGGTGACGTCTCGGGCGCTGGTACACCCCGCCGTCGGGCCGCTCGTGATGACCTACGCGGGCGCGCCGTCCGCGTCGGTCACGCTGCGGTGGATCGACAAGGTCGCGGTCCCCGGGAACGACACGATCATCATCCCGGTCTTGCCGCCCCAGGCCGCAGGCGCCGCACCGCTGCGCCAGAACGCGCCCGAGTAATCAGGGCTGGTCGCACTCGGCGGGCTCGAAGGGCACCGCGTTGGGGTCGCGCTCGGGGTTGTTGTCCGCGAGCGTGATCTCGGTCGCGTCGATGGCGATGTGGAAGTTGTACTCCGCCGCCACGCCGTCGCCGTCCGCGTCAACGACAGGCTCTTCGTCGAGGTAGTCGCTCAGCGCGATGTTGTTGGCGCCGAGCGGGAACACGATGCGCTCCG
>JBEIFN010000268.1:0-4057 GCA_040382435.1 Alphaproteobacteria bacterium | reverse complement strand
GTTCTGGCCTTGGGTCGAGATCGACGATGAGGCGGCGTTCGCGGCTGCGCTCTCGGGTCAAAGGACGGACCGCGCCGCGTTGGACGCGCTGCTGCGAACCGCGCGCGACGCCGGTCGGTCGGGTCAGATCCGGGCGGAGTCGGTGACGCTGGCGCTCGCGCTCGGCTTGACGAACCCGGCGGTTTTGGCCGAGGTCACGCCGCTCGCCGAGGGGCTCGCCGTCGATCCGCGGGTGCCGGCCGAGCAGCAGCAGCAGCTGGGGCAGCTGTTGGCGTGGGTCTCCCCCCCCACCGCTTCGATGCTCGACGGCGCCGAACTCGCGGCCCCCGACGCCGTCAAAATCGTGCTGCGCGATCCGACGCTCACCGACGAAGCGCGCGCCGAGCGGCTGGTGGCGTTGGCGACCGAGGCCTCGCAGGTTCGGGCGTGGGCGCTGCTCAACGCGGCGTGGATCGAGCACGGCCGGCGTGGTCTGTTCCTGCACGCGGAGGCCCGCTACCGCGAGGCCTTGGCGGCAGCGGACGGCGATCAACGCGTGGCGGTGGCCGCCCAAGCGGGCCTCGATGCGCTCGACGCGCTGCGGGCGTGGAGGGCGACCAAGTTGGCGGCGGTGACGCCCAAGGGTGAGGCCCCCAAGGTCGTCGATCGCGGAGCGCCGCTCGATGAGGGCGAGGAAGCCCAGACGCCCTGAGCGGTGCGGGCCGTCGGTGGCGTAGCGGGCTAGGGAAGCGCGAGGGGAGGCTCGATGGACCGGTCGCGGCGGTTGATGGAGCGTGCGCAGGCGGTGATCCCAGGGGGCGTCAACTCGCCGGTGCGCGCGTTTCGTGCAGTGGGTGGGCACCCTCCGTTCATCGCGCGGGCGGAGCGCAACCACATCTACGACGTCGACGGTTTCGCGTATGTCGACCTCGTCTCGTCGTGGGGGGCGATCATCGCGGGGCACGCGAACCGAAAGGTCGTCGAGGCCGCGGCCGAGGCGGCGATCCGCGGCTCCACCTACGGCGCCCCGACCGAGGGCGAGGTCGCGCTCGCCGAGACGATCGTCGCCCGCGTGCCGAGCATCGAGCAGGTCCGCCTCGTCTCGAGCGGCACCGAAGCCACCTTGCACGCGATCCGCCTCGCACGCGCGGCCACGGGTCGCGATCTGATCGTCAAGATCGACGGCTGCTACCATGGCGCCCACGACAGCTTGCTCGTCGGTGCTGGCTCGGGCGTCGCGACGTTCGGCATCCCCGGCAGCCCCGGCGTGCCTGCGCCGCTCGCAGGGCTCACCTTGGTCGTTCCGTTCAACGATGCTCAGGCGATGGCTGACGTGTTCGCGGTGCACGGGGACGCGATCGCGGCGGTCATCCTTGAGCCGATCGCCGGCAACATGGGCTGCATTCCCCCACAACCAGGCTACCTCGAAGCCGTCCGGTCGATCACCCAACGGTATGGGTCGCTGCTCATCTTTGATGAGGTCATGACCGGGTTTCGCGTCGCGCCGGGCGGGGCGCAGGCGCTCTACGGCGTCACGCCCGATCTGACCTGTCTGGGCAAGGTCGTAGGCGGCGGGTTCCCGTTGGCGGCCTTTGGCGGTCGTGCCGACCTGATGCAGCGGCTCGCACCCGTGGGGCCGGTGTACCAAGGCGGTACGCTCTCCGGAAACCCGGTCGCCGTCGCAGCGGGCCGCGCCACGCTGGAGCAGCTCGATGGGATGGCCTACCTCGCGCTGGAAGCGGCGGGCCAAGCCATCGAAGAGGCATTGCTTCCAGCGTGTGCCTACCACGGGCTTTCGTTCTCTCGCGTCGGCTCGATGTTCACCCTGTTCTTTCGGCCGGATGCGCCGCGCAACTTCGCTGAGGCGAAGGAGAGCGACACCGCGTTGTTCGCGACCTACTTCCAGGCCGCGCTGTCGGGCGGCGTGTACCTCCCCTGCAGCCAGTTCGAGGCCTCGTTCTTCAGCATGACGCTCCAGGGCGACGACCTCGAGGACGCGATCGACGGGCTGTGCGCCGCCCTCGTCGCGATCGACTGAACGCGGACGATGGTCCAAGCCTTCCTCGTGCAGTGCGCCCTGTTCGGTTGTGCGGCGGGGCTGGCCTCGACGATCCATCGGGGGATCCAAGCGACAGCGCCCTACCTCGGCGCCGGGGTCTGGCTGTGGGCCTTCTTCGCAACGTCCTCTCAGATGTTGCCGATCGACCGCCACGGGACGTTGCGCCCATCGACCGATCTTGTCGGCCGCGCCGGTGCACTCTTGCACTTCCCTACGTCGATCCTCGCCGGTGTCCTGTCGGCTTCGCTGTTCGGCGGCGCACCGACCGCGTGCGCGTGGGCTTGCATTGGCGGTGGAACCGTGTTGTACGCGTGCGTCGAACGTCTCCGCGCTTCGGATGCGCGCTCCGCGCTCCGTCATGTCGGCTCGCCCAACCCGAGGTCGTGATGCTTCTGGCTTCCGGATTCTCTTGGTTCCATCTCATCGCGCCGCATGGCGAGGGTGCGATCGTCGAGGCGGCGCCGATGCTGATGGCGGCGTCGTTGGTGAGCCTGTTGGTGTGCGTGTTCGCCTTCGTCGCGCGCGCCGGCCTCGAAGCCGCCAAGCATCGCGCTGGTGTCGACGCCTTTGCCGCGTCGGGCAACCTGAACGCGCTCACGATCGCCGAGTACGTGGTCGGCGGCTTCAAAGGCATGATGGACGGCATGATGGCGCCCCGGTACACCCGGGTGTTTCTGCCGGTCGTCATGGGTCTTGTGTTCTACATCTTCGTCGGCAACGTCTTGGGCTTGATCCCCGGCTTCTTGCCGCCGACGCAGAACTTCGCGCACAACGCGGCGATGGCGCTCACGGTGATGGTCGTCTACTGGGCGGCCGGCTTGTTGACCTCCCCCAAGGAGTTCATCCACCACATCATCGGGCCTGCGCTGTTCTTGGCGCCGCTGTTCATCCCGCTCGAGCTGTTGACCTACCTCGTCATCCGCCCGGCGACGCTGACGATTCGCTTGGGCGCCAACATGATCGGGGATCACGCCGTGTTCGGTGCGATGAGCTCGATCATCCCCGTGTTGCTGCCGGTTCCGTTCCTGATGCTCGGGATGCTCGTCTCGACCATCCAGTCCGCGGTCTTTGCGCTGCTCACGACCATCTACATCTCGATGACGCTGCCTCATGGCGATCATCACGACTCTCACCACTGACCTTTCACACCATCCCGTTCGGGATCGGAGGCCCCATGAAGTCCCACAAGAGCAAGATCCTGGTTGCGGTCATGGTTTCCGCGCTCGTCCTCGGCGGCGACGCGTTCGCCCAGACCGTCGCGGCCCCCGGCGCTGACGCCTACCAGAAGGCCGGCTCCGCCATTGGCCTCGGCCTCGCCGTCTTCGGCGGCGCGATGGCGCAGGGCAACGCCGCCCGCGGCTTCTACGAGTCCGTCGCGCGCAACCCGCAGGCCGCTGGCGCGATCAACGCCGCGTTCTTCGTCGGTATGGCGCTCATCGAGTCGCTCGTTCTGCTCGCCTTCCTCGTCGCCGCCGGCCTCATCTGAGGTCGTTTCGCCCCCCATCGAGGGGGCGGTGCGTTGTAGGCGTTCGTCCCCTGCTCGGGTCTCCGGGCAGGGGTCGTCCGGTTTTGGGGACGAAATCCGCGCGCGGACGTGCTAAGGGCAGGCGCGGAGGTCGCATGCGCAAGGAATGGACGCTGTTGGGCCTGCTGGTGGGGACGTGCGCGGCGAAGAAGCCCGCGCCACCTCCGCCACCGAGCCCGGGGTGGAACGTCGTCGCCGAGGGGCGTTGTTGGCATCCTCCCGACTGGGACAGCCTTGGGACCACCGACCGTCGAACGGCGCGTTCGGAGGCGATCGCCGCCGTGGTCGCGCTCGGACGGGGAGACGAGGGTTCGCCGCTGCGCATCGACATGGGCAACCTTGAGCCGCTTGAGACCGTGCTGCTCGGCTACCCCGACAAGGTGGAGGCGATCGCCGGCGAGCTGGAGTCGTTGTGTCGGGGGGCGCTGACGGGGTCTGGCGTCTCGGCCTACCAAGCCTGGTACGACGGCCTGTCCGACCGGCTCAACGAGGGC
>JBEIFN010000267.1:0-4059 GCA_040382435.1 Alphaproteobacteria bacterium | reverse complement strand
TAGGCGCCGTCCTTGACCTTGTGGGCGGTACCCGTCTTGCCCGCGATCCGGTAGCCGGGCGTCGTCGCTCGCTGTGCCGTAGACCCTTGCTCGGTCACGTGCGACATCGCTTCGACCGTGGCGCGTGCTGTCTCCGGGCTGACCACCTGCGTGCGCACGGTGGGCGGATGGTTGTAGACGACGTTGCCCTGAGCGTCCTCGACACGGTCCACGAGGATGGCTTGCATCAGTCGTCCGCCGTTCCCCAGCGACGCCGTCGCCATCGCGAGCTGCAGCGCCGTCGCCGTGATGCCTTGCCCGTAGCTGATCGTCGCCGTCTCCACGCGCCCGACCTTAGACGGCCCCCGGCGACCTGCCGCCTCGTTGCGCAGTTCGATACCGGTGGTGTCGCCGAAGCCGAACGCCTCGAAGTAGCCGAGCATTCGCTCGGTCCCTAGACGCAGCGCGAGCGTGGCCGCGCCCACATTGCTCGAGTACTTCAACACCTCGGCTGACGTCATCGAACCGTGCGGATGGTCGTCGTGGATGCGCGCCGTCGCGACGACCAACGGCGCCCCCGTCGACAGCACCTCACCCGGCGTCGTGACGCCTTCCTCGACGGCCGCCGCGAAGGTGAACGGCTTGAACACCGAGCCGGGCTCGATCGCGTCCATCACGGCGCGGTTGCGCGTCAGGCCGTAGTTGTCGGGATCGAGGCGGTTGGGGTCGAAGGAAGGCGCTGTGCCCATCGCGACGACCCGCCCGGTCGCGATCTCGACGACCACGGCCGTCACCCACTGCGGACGGTGCTCGTCGATGGTGCGCTGGAGCGCGGCTTCGAGGTCTTGCTGGATGTCGCGATCCAGGGTGGTGACCACGCGCTTACCGCGCATGTCGCCATCACGCCCCGCCTCTCGGTCGAGGTGCGCCCCCTGACGGTTGACCCGCTGCAGCGCGAGGAGCGTACCCCCCGCGAGGTAGCTATCCATCGAGGATTCGAGACCCTCGACCCCCTTGGCGCCGGCCCCGACGAAACCGAGCACCTGTCCCGCGAGCGTGCCCTGCGGGTAAAACCGGGTGTACGTGTCGTCGATGCGCAGGCCCAAGCGGTCGTACCCGAGCTCGTGGATGCGATCGGCCACCTGAGGATGTGCGTTGACCGCCAGCTTGATGTAGCGCTTTCCGCTGGTGAGCAGGCCCCGCACCTCGTCCACGGGACGATCGAACAGCGAGGCGAGGTCGGTCGCGATCGTGCCGAGCCGGGCGTCGACCAGCGCGTTGAGCGTGGCGTCGTCAGGATCCGCGCCCTCGTGATCGTGCCGGAACGCGACCGCCTCGGTGTCGCGCACCCGCTCGACACAGAACGCAGCATCCAGGCTGATCGTCGGCGATGGGACGCTCTTGGCGAGCAGCCTCCCGTGCGCATCGACGATCTCGCCTCGCGACCCCTCGAACGTCGCCGAGGCGTACCGCTTCTCGGTGGCGAGCGCGAGCGTGCGCGGATCGGGAAACAGCGCGAGCCACGTGGTGCGGACCGCGACGACCATGACGCCGAGCGAGAGCAGCGCCGTCAGCAGCTGAATCCGGCTGTGCGCCATCTCACGGCTACGGCTGAGGCGATCCGCGCTCACCGGCGCGAGACGGTCCATCACGCGGGGACGACCGAGTCCCCGGTCGAGCCACGTCCGCCATGTCCACGGACCCAGCGCCTCGGTGCTCCGCGTCGGGCGCGAGGCGGCCGTTGGCGCGCTCCCCCGGCCCGACGCAGCCGGGCGACGGTCGTCGCCGCGGGTCAATGCGTGCTCCCGATCTCCCCGCGCTTGGCGACGACATCGGCGGCGACTGCATGGGCAGAGGACGCTGCCGCAGCCGTAGCCGCAGGCGCTACACCGACCGTCACCGTGGGCGCGAGCGCAGCCGGAGGACGAGCGGTGAGCGGCGCCGAGACCAAAACGGCGTGGCCATCATCGGTCAGCTCGTAGGTCGGACTGTGGACGAGGCCGAGGGCGGCGATCGCGGCATCGATCTGCTGGGGCGCGCGTCGGGCCTGCGCCTCGAGCTCCAGCCGGTCATGCTCCTTCTGGACGATGCGGATGTTGCGCTCATTGGCGCGGCTATCGACCTCCAGCCCGTCGTTCATCACGCGGACGCAGATCACGAGCAGCACCAACAGCCCAAGCGACAACATCGCAACTCCGCTTCGCAGCAACACGATCCAGTGATCTCGGGTGATCCCCGAGTCACGAAATCGAACCTCATCCCAGATTTCCCGCATCACACGCGGAGCAGAGAACCGCAAGGGATGGGCCGCGGCACGATCCGCCTCTTGCGCGTCGACGTCGAGCGTCGCGAGGTGCAGCGTGTTGGCAAAGGCGGAGGTCTGCATCGTCAGCTCGCTGCGGGGCGCGGAAAGGGCTGGGCGACACCGGACTTCGTTGCAACGCGGAGACGCGCCGAGCGAGCCCGGGGGTTCGGATCGTCCTCGGACGGCGCGAGATCGGCACACCCTTGCAGGCGGGGAGCCTGCAAGGGCCGACCGTAGCCGTCGCGGGGCGCGTTCTTGCCGCTCTCGGCGGCAAAAAAGCGCTTCACGATCCGGTCTTCCAGCGAGTGGAAGGTCAAAACGGCAAGGCGACCCCCAGGGCGGAGTCGCGCGGTTGCCGTCGGGAGGAGGCGTTCGAGGTGCCCGAGCTCGTCGTTGACGACGATCCGGAGCGCCTGAAACGTGCGGGTGGCCGGATGGATCCGGCCGTGCCGCGCTGCAGCCGGCAGCGCATCGACGATCGCTGCCGCGAGGGCGAGCGTGTCGGAGAAGGGGCGACCGGCGACGATCGCCGCGGCGATGCGGCGCGCAAAGCGGTCTTCCCCGTAGCGAAAGATCCAGTCGGCCAGCGTCGCCGTGTCGGCAGACGCGATCAGATCCGCGGCCGACGGACCGGAGGTGGCGTCCATCCGCATGTCGACGGGACCGGCCGACCGGAACGAGAAGCCCCGCGCGCCGACGTCGAGCTGCAACGACGACACGCCGAGATCCGCAAACACGCCATCGACCGTGTCGATGCCGACGGCGTCGAGGTGGGCGTCGAGATCGCCGAAACCGCCCGCGACGATCCGCACCCGGTCCCCGAAGCGCGCGAGCCGCTCCGCCGCGATCCGCCGCGCGTCGGCGTCGCGGTCGATACCGATGACGCACGACGCGCCTGCCTCCAGCAGCGCCTCGGTGTGCCCACCCATCCCGAGCGTGCAGTCGACGAAGACCCCGCCCGCCTGCGGCGCGAGGGCGGCGATGACTTCGTCACGCAGAACCGAAACATGGGGCCACGCGGTGGTCATGCGGCACCGCCGTCGCCGGAGAGCCGCGTGGCGATGCGTCCGCGCGCCTCGGTGAGACGGCGACGCCAGGCGGCGGCGTCCCAGATCTCGACGTGGTTCGGCGTGGTGAAGACGACGATGTCCTTCCCGATGCCGGCCTCTTCGCGGAGCTCGACCGGAAGCCGGATCCGGCCCGCCTTGTCGACCTCGGCGTCCTGCGCGAGCGAGCAGAGCGCGTGGACGAAGTCCATGGTCGAGGCCGAGAACTGGTCCTGCTCGGCGACCCGGGCTTCGACGTCGCGGGCGTAATCCTCGGGCGTCCAGGCCCAGATCGACTCGCCGTAGCAGGACAGGACGAGCGTGCCGACGCCGTGCAACTCCAACGCTTGGCGCAAGACAGAAGGCAGGTTGAGCCTGCCCTTCTCGTCCACCGACGCCCGCGTGTTGCACCGAACCCGTAGCACCTGAATCCCCCCAAACCGTCCCAACCCCTCCACTTTGCCCCACTTTGTGACCCTTTACAACCACTTCTCCCCACTTTTTCCCACCTGAGATCCACTTCTCTGCAGCGTCCGCCAAAAGCGAGAAGAAACGCACCCTTTTCTGGCCCGACGCGCGCCGGATTTTCATGCGTCGCGCGCCCCTCTCGGCAAGCCCCGCCCGTCGGTCGCGCGCCGCCCCGACCCGGCGTCCGCCCAGCCCCGCTGCTGCCGTGCTGCCGCCGCGTGCAAGCCGACACAGCGGCAATCCGATAGAGGCCCGAACCGC
>JBEIFN010000266.1:0-4072 GCA_040382435.1 Alphaproteobacteria bacterium | reverse complement strand
GCCGTTCTTCGCCACGCTCAACTACATGGAAGCGCACGTACCGCGCGTCCCGTCGATGGCCGCGCGTCAGGCGTTGTTCAGCGAGGCCGAGATCGCCGAGCAGCTCGCGTTCGATCAGTCCTACGGGAACTTGTTGGCGTACACCGTCGGTCTCATGGAGTTCACGCCCACCCAACAAGGCTGGATCCGCGACGTGTATGACGCTTCGCTGCGCGATCTCGACGCCTCCTTGGTCCCGCTGCTCGACGGGCTCCGTGCCCGTGGCGTCCTCGACGACACCGTGGTCATTGTGACGGCGGATCACGGCGAGCACCTCGGAGAACACCACCTCGCCGACCACAAGTTCTCGGTTTACAACGACCTGATTCGCGTTCCGCTCGTCATCCGGTACCCCAAGGGAGTTCCCGCCGGCGTCGAGAACGCCCCGGTCAGTACGTTGGACGTCTTCGCCACGGTTGCGGCGTTGACCGACACCCGACTGCCCGACGCCACCCTGAGCCGGAGCCTGCTCACGCCGCGCGCGGACGCCGCTGTGTTCGCCGAGTTGGTCGCGCCGACCACGCTCGTGTTCGACCGGATGCGCAAGGTGCATCCTGACTTCGACAGCGCGCCGTACGAGCACGTGTACGCGTCGGTCGAAGACGAAGGCTGGAAGTGCATCGCGCGCGGGGATGGCCGCCGTTCGCTGTTCGAACTTGCCAGCGATCCGGGGGAGCAGCGCGACCTTGCGAGCGCGCAGCCTGAGCGTGCCGCGAGCCTGTGTGCCCAGATCGACCAGTGGCGGACGACGTTCGCGCCGTATCAGGGCGACGGGACGGCGCCGACCACGACGATGACGAAGGCAGAGCGGTGCCGCCTCGTGCAGCTCGGGTACGCCGCGGAAGATCCCAACGACCCGTGCGGAGGCGCGCGATGATTCGTTCGATCGGAGGTCGGGTGGCGGTGCTGCTGCTCGTCGTGGCCTGTGGCTGGGGTGATCCCGACGACGCCGCGTCCCGACCTGGGGGCGGACGGCAGAAGGGCGCGCAGGCGTCCGCGAAGGGACCCGCACCCGCGCCCCCTCGGCCACCCGTGACCGAAGCGTTGGCGTCCAAGCCCAACGTCCTCGTCGTCGTGCTGGACACGGTCCGCGCCGACCGGATGAGTCTGTACGGCTACGGTAAGCCGACCACGCCCAAGCTCGCGGCCTGGGCGGCCGACGCGCGCGTGTACGACCGCGCGATGAGCCCCGGCGTCTGGACGCTTCCGTCGCACGCGAGCCTGTTTACGGGCCTGCCGGAGCGTAGCCACGGGGTCACCGCCGATCACAACTGGCTGGACGGCGAGCACGTGACCGTCGCCGAGGGGTTGTACGACGCCGGCTACGACACGTGGACGTTCTGCGCCAACCCCTACCTCGCGCACGGCACCAACCTCCTGCAGGGGTTCGCCGAACAAGCGTTCCCGTGGGAGGCGCCGTGGCGGTCCGAGGTAGAGGCGCACATGCGCGGCAAGCTCGATCCGCGCGACGTGAGCAACCCGTTGGCGCCGGCGTACCGTGGAAAGGGCGGCGCCGACACGAACCGGTACTTGTTCAAGGAGGCGGGTCCGGTCGCGGCTCAGGCGTTCGACCAGTGGTTGGGGCAGCGGGCGACGCCGGACCGGCCGTTCTTCGCGTTCGTCAACTTGATGGAGGCGCATTTGCCGCGCATCCCGTCGATGGCGGCGCGCGAGGCGGTGATGTCGGCCCAAGAGATCGAGGCCTCGTGGACGCTCGAACAGAGCACGATCCACTTTCACGAATGGATGGTGGGCGCGCGGGCGTTCTCCGAGTCCGACCTCGGCACGATCTCGGCGGTCTATGACGCGAGCTTGGTCGACGTCGACGCGGCGGCGATGGCGGTGATCGAGGCGCTGCAGCGTCGGGGGCTCGCCGAGGACACGGTGGTCATCGTCACCTCGGATCACGGCGAGAACCTGGGGGATCACCAGCTCCTTCTCCACAAATATGCGGTCTACGACTCGCTCGCGCGCGTTCCGCTCGTGGTGCGTTGGCCGGGGCACGTCCCCGCGGGTCGCATCCTAGAGGCTTCGTCAGTGGGGGAGGTCCTCTGGCAGCTCGCCGCCACCGGTGCGCTCCCCCTGCCAGAGGCGACGCTGGCCGCCTGGACGGCGCGTCCCGGCGTCGCAGAGGGCGTCGTGACCTCGTTCGACGCGGTCGCGGACGGCTCGATTCGCCGGATGAAGCGCCTGCATCCAGGGCACGGCACCGAACGACTCGAGCGCACGTTCCTCGCCTTGACGGCGGGGGACTTGAAGGTGATCGAGGGTTCGGATGGTTCGGTGGAGCTGTACGACATGGGCGCCGACCCGACCGAAACGAAGAACCTCTCGGCGGTTCGTGCGGCGGATCTCGAGGCGATGCGGGGGCGACTGAGCCGTTGGAAGACGGCGGTTCCGGTGTGGACGCCGCGCGAGGCAGGTTCCGGGAAGCGTAACGACGAGCTGACGCGCGGCCTCGAGGCGATCGGGTATGTGGAGTAGGTGGCTTCTTGGAGCAGCGGTCATCGGGGTGCTCACCTCGTCCGCGGCGCGCGCTTCCGTCGTGGTCTTCGACGGATCGGCCGACATCGAGCTCGGCGCGGCCTTCGAGATCGCCGATGACCCGAGCGGCGAGGTCGCGTTCGCCGATGTCGACGGCGCGCTCGAATGGTCACCCTCGCCAGGACCGGGCGCGACGCTCGGGTTCCGAGACAGCGTCACGTGGGCCCGCGTCACACTCGTCGACGCACGCGTCGATGATGCCGCCGTGTTCCTCGATCACGGCTCGGCGCAGACCGATCGGATCGAGGTTTGGCTGACCGCGCACGATGGAACGGTGACGCACCACGCGGCTGGCGATCAGGTCCCCGTCGATGCCTGGCCGATCCCGGGGCGCTACCCGTCGTTCGAGGTGCCGCCGGGGACACGCGCGATCCACCTCGCGATTCACGGGGTCGCGAGCCGGCAGCTCACGTTCCATCTCAGGTCGGAGGCGGTGCACGACGCTTGGATCCTCTCCGATGAGCGGGCGTACCTCGCGCTCTTTGGGGCGCTGTTCACGGTCGCGGGCCTCAACCTGCTGCTCCGGGTGGTGACCGGCCGGATCGTGTTCGCTCATTATGTCGGATACATCCTGTTTTACACGGCGTTTCTTGCCGGTTTTTCCGGCTACTTCACGCTCGGGCGGCCGCCCGACCTGGTGTGGATCAACATCATTTCGCCTTGGCTCGTGCTGGGCATCGCGGTCTATCTCTCGCTGTTCGTCCTTCGTTTGCTCCGGGTGGAGACGCGTTCGTGGGCTTGGTGGTCGCTGGTGTTGCCGCCCGCAACGATGGCGATCGGGGTCTCGGCTTGGGCGCGGACGGACTTTCGGACCCTCGCCTACGTCGGGCTGAGCGCGGTGCTGCTCCAGCTCCTCTCTGCGGTGCTGGTCGGCGTCTCCGCGCTGCGACGCGGTGAGCACGCGGCCTCGGCGTACCTGCTTGGTTGGGTCTGCTTCTTCGTGGGGAACTTGCTGCTGACTTGCCGGCAGTTCGGGCTGTTGCCAGCCAATGTCATCACCAGCTACGCCCAACCGACCGGACTTGTCCTCGAGGCCCTGTTCCTGAGCTACGCGCTCAGTGTGCGACTGCGCCAGTCGCAACAGGCCGCCGATCGCGCCGCGGAGGCCCTCGCACGCCTTGTTCCGATGGGCCTGCTAAAGGTTCTGGGGGCGGAGGGATGGGAGCGACTGCGCGCAGGCGTCGGGCAGCGCGCGACGCTCACGGTGTTGTTCCTCGACATGCGCGGCTTCACCAAGCGGTCGGAGGCGCTCGGCGCGGAGGCGTCGTTCGCGTTCGTCAACGAGGTGTTGGGGGTCGTCGTGCCCGTGCTGACCGAGGAGGGCGGGTTCGTCGACAACTTCCTCGGGGACGCCGTCCTCGCCGTGTTTCCGGCCGAGGGAGACGGCGCGCTTCGCGCTGCGCGTCGCCTCCACGCTGCCGTGCGAAGTTTCAACCTTTCGCATCCCGATGTGGAGCCGTTGACGGTGGGTATCGGGATTCATCGTGGC
>JBEIFN010000265.1:0-4084 GCA_040382435.1 Alphaproteobacteria bacterium | reverse complement strand
CGGCGGGGCCGAGCGGGAACCGGATGCGCGGGAGCGCGGTGGGGGACGCCCTCGCGTTGGCTCGGCCAAGCGTCGAGCTTGCCGACGAACAGCGCGCGGACGTCGGCGTCGTCGAGCACGAACCGGATCGTGGTCGCGGTCTCGGTCGGAAAGATCGAGACCGTGGCGCCGCCGGCGAACCAGATCGCGAGCTCGGCGAGGATCGACCAGGCGCAGTTCTTCGACAGCAGGCCGACGCGGTCGCCTTCGCCGACCCCGAGGTCTTGCAGGTGACGCGCCATCGACAGCGCCTCGGCGATCGCTTCGCCCCACGTCCATGTTCGCGCGCTGCCGTCGCCCATCGGCTGGTGCAGCCAGACGCGGTCGGCGTCGTCGGCGCGGCGCGCGGCGAGGTGGGCGAGCAGGCTACGTTCAGCGCGCAAGCGACCTCCCCGGAAGGGTAAGGTGCAAGCCTACGCATACAAAGTGTTGCAGGTCAACCGACTCGTTTGGCGGCCGTGACCCGGGCGCGCTCGCGCAGGGCATCGAGCACCCCGATCGTTCGGAGCATCGCGCCGTCGAGGCGAGGGAACAACTGACCGAGCGCGAGGAGTGGGCGGACGGGCGTTGGGGTGACGAGCACCTCGGGCGCGCCGCGGAGCACCGCGCGGACGGCGGCGACGACCGCGGTGGGCGTGACCTCGCGCATCAGCGGCGGCGCCTTGACGCCGGTGTCGGACCACATGCCGGTCTCGGCGACGAAGCTCGGGCAGACCACGCCGCAGTGCACGCCGGTGCCCCAGAGCTCGATGCGCAGGCTGGCGAAGAACCCGTTGAGACCGTGCTTGGTGGCGGTGTAGACGGCGTTGTACGGCGTAGGAGACTTGCCGCTCATCGAGCTGATCGCGACGATCGCGCCGCGGTGGGCCTGCACCATCGCGGGGAGCAGCGCGCGCGTCAGCCGGAGCGGCGAGGTGAGGTTGAGGCCCACCTGACGGCTGATGTCTTCGGCGGATTGGTCGAGCACGCCCACGGTGATCTCGATGCCAGCGTTGAGCACGACGCGGTCGGGCGTCCCGTGCGTCAGGATCGCGGCGGCGAGCCGGTCGACGGCCTCGGGGTCGCCGAGGTCGGTGGGCAGCACCACGGGTTGCGCGCCGGCGGCGGCGACGCGCTCGGCGGTCGCGGCCAGACCCTGAGCGTCCCGTGCGACGAGGATGAGGGTGCCGCCGTCGCGGGCGAGGTCCTCGGCGAGGCGGACCCCGAGGCCGCGCGAGGCGCCGGTGAGGACAGTGAGCATGGGACCTCCGGAACGCGCGGCGTCGTGGCCGTGGGCGTCTGGACTTTGTGGCGCGTCCGCGGGTGCCTGTCGAGCGCCGGTGGCGCGTTGGCCAGTCGATGTGCCGGTGGCGGTGGGCTCCTCGCGGGCGTCGCGCCGCGAGGCGCTGCGGGCGCGGGGGCTCCGCACCAGGTTGATCCAATAGAGCAACCACGACCCATCAGAAATCAACCATTCTGCGTTGAGGATCGTCTACAGGTGTGAGAGGATGATCCACATTGGGGGTTTTCGAGATGGCGTCGTGGTCGCATCGCGTGTGGCGTCCGCGGTGTCGTACGTGGTTCGCGTTGGCGTTCGCCTCGAGCGGTTGCGTGACGCAGATCACGGTCAACAAGGACGCGGCCGACACGGCGGAGACCCCAACAGCGGATACGCCGGACCCCGATCTCCCCTCGGACACCCCGGTCGACAGCCCGACCGACACGCCCGTGCCTCCTGCACCCGCCACGCCGGGGGCGGCCCAAGGTTGCGCCGCGGCGGTGAACGCCTCCGATGGCGTCTACGCGACGGTTGGCTGCCTTGCGCCCCTGCAGGTGACGCCCGAGACCCGACCCGCCACCGATGGGGGCTTCACGCTTGAGCCCGGCGCCTTGCGTCAGGTGACCCCTTGATCGGCGTCTTGAACGGGCACCGCGCCCTGCGCGTGCACGGGCTGGCGGTTGGGCTCGGGTTCGGCCTCGGGGCCTGCACGGTCGGGCTTCCCCCGTACGTCGACAAGTCCGACTCCGCCGACACCGGCGATACCGACACGACGCAGGCTGTAGACACGCCCGACAGCCCGCCTTCGGACACGCCGGTCGACACGCCCGATCCCGACGTGCTCGGGCGTGCCGGTGCGCAGGGGTGCGCCGGAACACTTTCGTCGTCGGACGGTACCTATTCGACCGTGGGCTGTCTCGCGCCTTGGTCGGTCTCGGGGGCCGCGGCGGCGGCCTCTGACGGTCAGTGGACCCTTCAACCCGGCGCTTTGCGCCGGATCGTCCCGTAGGAGGCGCCGATGCGCCGTTGGATTTCGTGGTGTGTTCCTGCGATGTTGTTGAGCGCACCCGCGTTCGCCGTGCCGGCGCAGCTCGGCTGGCAAGGCCGCATGCTCGACGGCGCCGGCCAACCGGTGGCTGGCGCGCTCGACGTGACCTTCCGGCTCCTCAACGCGCCGACCGGCGGCGACACGGTCTGGCAGGAGACCCAGTCGGTCAGCTTCCAGCAGGGCTACTACGCGATTGTGCTCGGCGCCGACGAGGCGGGCAACCCGCTGGAGGACGCCGCGCTCGAACAGTGGCCGCTGTTCCTCGAAGTCCAGGTCGCCGGGCGTCCGCCGATGTTCCCGCGCTCGGAGCTCTCGAGCGTGCCGTTCGCGCGCGTCGCGGGCACCGCCACCCACCTGCAGGGAGGCACCGTGGACGCCGCGAGCGTGTCGGTTGGCGGCCAACCTGTGATCGACAGCACGGGGCAATGGGTGGGCCCGACGCCGCCGGTCGATTTTGCCGATGTCGCCGGTGTACCGGCCGATGTGGCCGACGGCGACGATGACGCGCTCGGCGCCCTGAGCTGTGGCGCGGGCGCGATCCCACGTTTTGACGCCGTCGCCGGGGCGTGGACGTGCTCCGCCGACCTTGCGCCTTGGACCTGCGCCGATGGGCAGATCCTCAAGCGCTACCAAGGCGTGTGGGTGTGCGCGGAGGACGCGAGCACCAGCGTCGGGAGCGGGTCGTTCTATGATCTGGCCGACGTCCCGGCCGGGCTGGCCGACGGCGACGGCGACACGCTCGCCGGGCTGTCGTGCAACAATGGGCAACTGCCGGTGTGGGACGCCGCGAGCGCGCGGTGGTTGTGCGGATTGGACCGCGACACGTTTGCGGGCTTCTCGTGCGCGCCGGGCCAAGTGCTCAAGGCCGGTGTGGGCGGGACGTGGGCGTGCGGCGCCGACGCCGACACGGCGGTCACCGAGGCCGAGGTCGACGCGTTCGTCGCCAACAACGGCTATGCGCGCGCTGCCGAGCTCGCGACCGTCGCGTTCAGCGGCCGGTACGCCGACCTTGTCGGCGTGCCCAGCGGTCTTGTGGATGGCGACGACGACACGCTCGCGGCGCTCTCATGCCTCGATGGGCAAGCCGCCGTGTGGGACGCCGCCGCGGGCGCGTGGGCCTGTGGGCTCGCGTCCGACACCTTTGCCGGCTTCTCCTGCGACGCGGGTCAGGTGCTCAAGGCAGACGGCGCCGGCGGGTGGGCGTGCGGGAACGACGCCAACACGCCGATCACCGAGGCTGAGGTCGACGCGTTTGTGGCGAACAACGGCTACGCGCGGCTCAGCGACCTGGCGACGGTGGGCACGAGCGGCCGCTTCGCCGACCTGCTGGGCGTGCCGACGGGTCTGGCCGACGGCGACAACGACACGCTGGCGGGCCTGTCCTGCACCGACGGCCAACGGCCGGTGTGGGACGCGGCGAGCGTGCGGTGGCTGTGCGGGCTTGATCGCGACACCTTCGCCGGCTTCTCGTGCGCCGCCGGGCAGGTGCTCAAGGCCAACGGCACGGGCGGCTGGGCGTGTGGTAGCGATGCCGACACGTCGGTCACCGAAGCCGAGGTCGACGCGTTCGTGGCGAACAATGGGTATGCGCTCGCAGCGAGTTTGGCGCGGGTGGCGAGCACCGGGCGGTTCGCCGATCTGCTGTCGATCCCGGCCGGCCTCTCGGACGGTGACAACGACACGCTCGCCGGTCTCTCGTGCTTCGGCGGCGAGGTGCCGGTGTGGGATGCGGTGTTGCT
>JBEIFN010000264.1:0-4091 GCA_040382435.1 Alphaproteobacteria bacterium | reverse complement strand
CGTTCCAGGCCCCCTCACGCGGTCGTCGCCAGCGCGCGCCAACGGTGCCAGTCCGGGCCCGTGTCGACATCGAAGGTCGGACGAACGGCGTGGACCTGCGGCCAGCACGCCAACAGTCTCGCTTCGACCCCCACCGCCGTCGACGCGCACGACCACGGTACGCGGCAGAGCAAGCCCCGCGGGACGGCGGGCACCGCAAGAAGCCAGAATCCGCCGTCCTCCACACGACCCATCGCCGGGAGACCTGCATGAACCGCGTCGATCGCCGCGGCGATCGCCTGCGGGTCCGGTTGCGCCGTATCGGCGCCGAGGGCCAGCGCGCCGACGCCCCTCGCGCAACCGCGCCGCAGGACCCGTGCCAGCCGCGCGCCGAGGTCCCCGGTGCCCTGCCCCCACACCTCCCACCCAGCGACCGACGGATGGCGGCCGACCGTGGCCAGGACCGGCAAGACAGAGCGCGGGGTCGACGCGACCGCTGCCATCGTCGCATCGCGCAACGCCACCGCTGCGGCGAGCGCGGCCTCCTGCCCAATGTCGTTCGCAAGCCGTGTCTTGACCCGACCGAGCACGGGCCGCTTCGCAAACACGGCGACCACCGTCGGCGCCATGCCTCCTCCCCGATGGCCGCCCTATCGCACGTGCGCTACGGCTCCCGCCATGGCCCACACGTACCGCGCCAGCCAGACCGCCGATGCCAGCGAAGAGGCCGCGTGGATCACGTTGTCTGACTTCGACGGCTACGGGGCGTGGAACCCGTTGACGCCCGCCGTTCGGGGCGCGCCCGGCCTCGGTGCCACCGTCATCTTGCAGGTGGCGTTCGGTGGATGGACGTTCCCCTTGCGCGCGACCATCGTCCGGCTTCAGCCCGGCGAGTTGGCTTGGCGCGTCGCTTGGCCGCTGGGCTTGATCCAAGCGATTCGGATGCAACGGACCTTCCGTCACGACGATGGCCGGACCGAGATCGAGACGACGGAGACGATCGGCGGTTGGCTCTCCCCCTTGGTCCACGCCCTGTTCGGCCCAACGCTCCGCGACGCGATGACCCGTTGGGCCCAAGCCGCCGCCGCGCGCGCGCACGAAGTCGACCGGCGACTCACGCACATCGTCACCGAACCCGGGTAAAGCCATGACGATCACGCCCGCGGCGCTGCTCGGCCGTTCCACCTTCCGCTCGTTCCTCGCGACGCGGTTCGCGCTCGCGCTCGCCTTACAAATCGTCGGCGTCGCCGTCGGGTGGCAGGTCTATGCCCTCACCGGTCGCGCGCTCGATCTCGGGCTCGTCGGCGCCGTCCAGTTCTTCCCCCAGCTTCTGTTGTTCCCATTCGCCGGGGCGCTCGTCGACCGTTGGGACCGGCGGCGCGCGCTCGGCTTCGTCGTCGCCGTGATGACGACCGCGACCACGGCGTTGGCGCTGGTCAGCGTGGCAGCCCCGTCCCGTGAGGCGCTGTTCGCCTGCCTCGTCATCGTGGCGGTGGGTCGCACGTTCTCGGGCCCCGCAGCCCACGCCACGTTGCCCCGCTTGGTCACGCGCGACGAGCTGCCGGTGGCGGCGGGCTTGACGAGCTCGGGCTTCTCGATCGCGATGCTCGGGGGACCGGCGGTTGGTGGCGCCTTGTACGCGGCCGTGGGGGCCGCGGGCACCTACGCTGTGGCGACCACCCTGCTGCTCGTGGCGGCGGCGGCCTGGACCTCGCTCCCGTCGATGCCGCCGACCGAGGAGGTCCGCAAGGGTGGCTTCGCCGAGCTGGCCGCGGGGATGCGCTTCATCTTCGACACGCCGATCCTGCTCGGCGCCGCCACGCTCGACCTGTTCGCCGTGCTCTTCGGCGGCGCTGTGGCGCTGTTGCCGATCTTCGCGCGCGACCTGCTGCAGACCGGTCCGTGGGGGCTTGGACTCCTCCGCGCCTCGCCGGCGATCGGCGCGACGCTGATGGCCCTGAGGCTCGCCCACCGTCCCCTCCAACGCAACGTCGGCCACACCTTGCTCGCCGCCGTGGGCGGCTTTGGCTTGGCGACGGTCGCGTTCTCGCTCAGCGTCTACGCGCCGGGCGGGCCGACCGGACAGCTCGCCGCTGCGATGATCAGCCTCGCGCTCGTCGGAGCGACCGACGAGATCAGCGTGTTCATCCGGACGAACATCGTGCAGCTCGCCACGCCCGACGCGCTGCGCGGACGCGTCTCCGCCGCCGAGTTCGTCTTCATCGGCGCGAGCAACGAGCTCGGCGAGCTCGAAAGCGGACTCGCCGCCGAGGCGTTCGGGCCGGTGCGCGCCGCTGCGCTCGGGGGCTTCGGCTCCTTGCTCGTCGTCGCAGGGGCCGCCAAATTCGCGCCCAAGCTCGTCGGGCTCGACCGTTTCGCGGATCTCCAGCCCCAGAACGTCACGCCAACGGCCGAGACGTAGGCGATCTCTGCGCCCCCGCAACGCTTCAGAGCGTTACGAGGCGGCGCCGGAGTCCTCCATGACGCTCGTCCCTCTCGCGCCACGGTACGCAGCCCCCTCGCGGTTCGATCGCTCGGCGCTCGCGCTCGCTGCCGACATCCGCGACGGAACCCTGCGTTCGGCCGAGCTCGTCGACCACTGCCTCCGCCGCATCGCGGCCGTCGACGGAACGCTCCGCGCCTTCGTCGAGGTGTTCGAGCGCACCGCACGACGCGACGCCGAGCGCGCCGACCGTGACCGCGACCGCGGCCGACTTCGCGGCCCGTTCCACGGCGTCCCCACGGCGATCAAGGACCAGCACCTGATCCGCTTTACGCGCACGCAGTTCGGCTCCCGCGCCACGCTCGGCGGTGTGTGGAGCCCTGTCGACGATCAGGTCGTCCGGCGGGTGCGCGCCGGTGGCTTCGTGCTCCTCGGCAAGACGACGATGCCCGACTACGGGCTGCTCCCGATCACCGAGCCCGCCATCCATCCTCCGACGCGAAATCCGTGGAACCCCGCGTACACGGCGGGGGGGTCGAGCGGTGGTGCCGGCGCCGCGCTCGCTGCGGGTCTCGTGCCCGTCGCACCCGGGTCCGACGGCGCAGGCTCGATCCGCATCCCGTCGGCGCTCAACGGCCTGATCGGTCTTAAGCCGACGCGTGGTGTGGTCCCCGATGACACGGCGATGTGGGATCGCGACGGCCTCGTCACCGTCGGACCGATGGGCCGCAGCGTCGACGACGTCGCGACGCTCCTCGATGTGCTGACCCCCGAGGGACGCGGGCACTACGCCGAGCGCGCCACGATCGACCCGCCCAAGCTGCGGATCGGCGTCGTCCGAGAGGCCCCGTTTGGCGACCTCGACCGGCGGCTCGTCGACGCGGTGGACGAGGTCGCGGCACGCCTCGCCGACGCGGGGCACCTCGTGGTCGAGCGCCCCTGCCCAGCGGGAACGGTCGACGACTTCCTCCCCATCTACCAGCGGCTGTTCGCCCGCCTGCCGATCGTCGCGCCAGGACGACTGACCCCCACCGTCCGCTGGATGCGCGACCAAGGGCGCGCCAACCCCGAGGCCGAGGTGAACCGGCTCCTCGGCAAGTTCCTCGCCGCAGGCGCGGACGCGATGGCCGGCCTCGACGTGATGCTGACGCCGACCCTCGCGACGCTCGCGCCCAAGGTCGGGGCGTTCCAGCACCTCGATCCTCGTGAACAGTTCCACGCCGTCAGCCCGCTCGGCGCGTTCACCGCGCTCGCCAACCTCACCGGACAACCCGCGATCAGCGTTCCCTGGGGCACCGTCCACGGCCTCCCAATCGGCGTCCAGTTGATGGGCCACGCCCACGCTGACGCGACGCTGCTCGCGATCGTCCGGCGCCTGCTCAGCGAAGCCCAGGCAGCACAGCTCGCATCGTAAACGAGCGCTCGCCCCCGCGAGCCCAGCCCCGCCAAGCGAAAAGCCCGCCGGACCTTGCGGTGCGACGGGCTTTGAGATTGCGGGGGCAGGATTTGAACCTACGGCCTTCGGGTTATGAGCCCGACGAGCTACCTGACTGCTCCACCCCGCGGTGGTACCCGTCTTCTAACCCACCACGACCGAACGTCAAGGCGCAGCGCGTGGATCAGCGACTGCGGGGCGGCCCCGACCGACCGCCAGCCGCCTTGGCTGCCG
>JBEIFN010000263.1:0-4099 GCA_040382435.1 Alphaproteobacteria bacterium | reverse complement strand
GCCGCCACGAGCGCTTCGAGCGTCGGGACCGCGAACGCGGGCGTGCCATAGAACAGGACCCGCACACGACCTCCGAGGCACCGCATGTCGCACGGCGCGCCGCTTCCGACAAGCCGCCCCGACACCGAGTCAGCGCGGCGAGGGTCCGCCGCGCATCCCGCCGAAGATGCGCTCGTCCAACGCTTCAGCCTTGGCCTCGCCGAGCAAGGCGGCGAGCGTCGCCTCGCTGCTCTGCCGCGCCGCGTCCATCTGCTTGCGCGCCTCGATCCAAGAGATCGCCCCGCTTCGGACGTCGTCGCGCATCGCGCGGAACGCGTCCATGCGGCGAAGGTATTCGGCTTCCACCTGCTGCCGCGTGGCGTCGTCCAGGCCCTCCTCCTCGAAGAACGCGGAGAGTTCGTCAAGCACGCTGGCGCGGAACCGTTCACTGCGCTCCTCGTCGCGCCGAGCCTCCTCCTGCTCCACGACGGCAGCGATGCCTGCTTGAACCTCCGGATCCGCCATATCCAAGCCCGCATCTGGGCCCCTGGTCGCTTCGGCCGACGTCGCCGACGTCCCGAAGGCTCCGAGCCACGACCGGCCCCCTTCGCCCGGTGTGCCCGCCGTTGGCTCCGACGCGCGAACCCCCGGTACGCCACGACCCGCTGGGTCGGCCTGCGAGGCCCCCACGGGGCGCGTCGCGAGCTGCCACGTATTGACCAGGGTCAACGCCGCCGAGAGCGTCGCGAGGCCCAAGGCCAAGCGCGCTGTCCGTGTCGCGTCCATGTTCACTCCCCCTGCGGCATCGTGCCGCACCGTCGGCTCCGGGGCGGTCCGTTAGAGCGTCCGACCGTCCAACGAGGGCTCGATGTACCGCGCTTACGGTGTTGCCACCATGCTCCTGTGCGCCTGCGAGGCGCCGCTGACCGGTGAAGCGGTCTCCGAGCAAGGCATCTTCTTCGTCGCGCTCGAAGACGACGGGCTGCCGGTTCGCAGCGGGAAACCCGTCCTGAACCTTCGGCTCGAGCGCGACGGCGCGCCTTGGACGGGCGCCGACCTCGGGCTCGTCGCCGTCATGCCCGCCCACGACCACCGCACAGCTGTCCCTTGCCGCATCGCTGAGATCGCCGACGGGCTGTGGCAAGCCGAGATCGCGCTCGACATGTCGGGGTTGTGGACGCTCGATGTCCACGCGGCCGACGCAGAAGACGCAGACGCCGCCCACTTGCGCGTCGACGTGTTCTGATGCGGCGTGGCGCCCTGGTTGTGGGCGTCGGAGCGCTGCTCGGCACCCAGCCCGCTTGGGCAGGATGCTGTGGTGGGGCCTCGCCCCTCCCGTTGTGGCTCGACCGCAGCGAGGTGGTGTTCGTCGGCGCAGACGTCACGGCGCGCTTGGGAGCCGCTCGCTGGGACGCCGCCGGCTTGGTCCGCAGGGCATCGGGCACGAGCGACACCTTCACGCCGCGCCTCGCCGTGGCGTGGCGCCCGTCACGGACCTTGCAGCTGTCCGCCTCTCTCCCCGGCGTCGTGCGCCACGCACGCACCGCCGACGACGAGGCGTGGGGTGGGGGCTTGGGCGATCTGGAGCTTGGCCTCGCCGCCGACCCGTGGACGCCCCCCGGTCCCCACCTGCCCTTCCTGACGTTGCGCGCCCGCTTGCCGACCGGGCGTCCGCCTGCCGACGCCAAGACGCCGCTTGCCGCCGACGCCACCGGGGAGCCGGGCACCACCCTGCGCGCGGGCGTCGGTGTCCAAGGGGGGGACGCCGTGCTCACGCGCATCGACGCCGACGCCGGCGCCCGGGTCGCCCCAGGACACACCGGTGCGGTGCTCGGTCTGGGCGTAGCCGTCGGTGGAACGGTGGGTACTGCACGGCTTTCCGGGACGCTGCGCGCCGAGGTGCTCTGGCCCGCGACCACGACGCCGGAGGTGGTGACGGCCTCGACCCGTGCTGGACTGCTCGCCACCTTGCCGTTCCGCGGAGGCAGGGGCTGGGTCTCGGCAGACGCCGACCTCCCGGTGCCGGGACTGGGACGGGAGGCGCCGATCGGCGTCGGTCTGGGGGGCGGCATCGCCTTCGTGGGCGTGCGCCGATGAACGCACAACCACGCACCGCGGCCGTCGACGCCATCCTCGCGTTGCGATGGCGCGCGCTGTGGGTGCAGCTCGCGGTCGCGCTCACCGTCGCGGCCGTCGGTGCGGTCGACGACCTCGGCCCGGCGATGGCGGTGCTCGCGGTCTCCGGCCTGACCAACGTCGGGTTGCGCCTCGCAGCGCGCCGGGAGGTCGGCCTACCCGCCGCAGCGGTCCCCGCCGCGATCGCGCTCGACGTCCTGCTGCTCACCGTCCTGCTCGGCCTCACCGGCGGGCCGATGAACCCGTTCTCGTTCCTGTTCGTGATCCACGTCGCCACCGCGACCGTGGCGCTCCCCACGCGCCAGGCGTGGGCGATCGCTGGACTGACCGTCGTCGCCTACCGCGTGCTGTTCTTGCCATCGCTGGTCGGCGATCCCCACGCGCTCCACACCCCGGGCATGATGACGCTCCACCTCGAAGGGATGTGGCTCGCGTTCGCCATGACCGCAGGCTTCGTGGTGCACGACGTCACCCGCCTTCGCGAGGCGTTGGCCGACGAAGAAGCCGAACGACGCGCGCTCGCCGAACGAGCACGGCGGCTCCAAGCTCTCGCGACGCTCGCGGGCGGGGCCGCGCACGAGCTCTCCACACCGCTCGCCACCATCGCGCTCGTCGCCTCCGAGCTGACCGAAGCGGCCCAGACCGCCGATCTCGAGGCCGTGCGCGCCGACGCCCGGCTGGTGCTCGAGGAGGTGGAGCGATGCCGCAGCGTCCTGCAACATCTCTCGGCCGACGCCGGCGCCCCCCACGGAGAGGCACCGACCGAGCGCACCATCGAGGCCCTCGTCGCCGAAGTGTTGGTGGGCATCCCCCAGCCCGTCGAGGTCGCCCATGACGACCCCATGGCGCCGGGCCTGTGGCCCTCACGGACGCTGAGCAGCGCGCTGCGCGGGCTGGTGGTGAACGCCCACAAGGCCGGTGGACCCGTCCGCCTCGCGACGTGGCGGGACGAGGCCGCCGGCACCGTCACGCTCCATCTCGACGATCACGGGCCGGGCTTGAGCCCGGAGACAGCGGCTCGGATCGGCGAGCCGTTCTTCACCACCCGGCCCGAGGGCCAAGGCATGGGCCTCGGCGTCTACCTCGCTCGCACCGTCGTCGAGCAGGTGGGTGGACGCCTGTCGTTCGCGCGCGCGCCATCGGGTGGCTGCCGGGTACGCGTCGTGCTTCCTCTCTCCCCTTCTCCCAGCGGGCCGCTATGACTGACCGCATCTCGGTCCTCGTCGTCGATGACGATGAACGCTTCCGCGAACGCCTCGCTGCGGCCCTGAGCCGCCGCGGCTACGACGTCCGAACCGCTGACGGCCCGCTCACGGCCGAGGCCCTCGCGAACGAGGAGTCCCCCGAGGCCGCTGTGGTCGACCTGCGCATGCCCGAGGGAAGCGGTCTGAACCTCATCGACACGCTGCTCGCGCTCGACCCCCACACACGGGTCGTCGTGCTCACCGGGTACGGCAGCGTCCCGACAGCGATCGACGCCATCCGCCGCGGGGCCGTCCACTACTTGCAAAAGCCGGTGGACGCGAAGGTGCTGGAGGCGGCGCTGCGCGGGGCTGAGGTGTCGGTTCCTGTCGACGTCGACGACACGCCCACCTTGGCGAGGCAGGAGTGGGAGTACATTCAACGCGTGCTGACCGCGTGCAACGACAACATCTCCGAGGCCGCGCGACGGCTGGGCATTCACCGCCGCAGCCTGCAACGCAAGTTGCAGAAGACGCCGCCGAGACGATGAGGTCACGCCGTGCGGACTTCGTGCCTACCCTGCCACGAACGGGAGACCCCATGCGCCTCGCCTTGCTTTTGCCTCTCGCTGCCTGCGGCTCGGCCGTCAGCCCCGGCGGGCCGTTCGCGCTCGGCTTCGACATCACCGCCAACGGCACGGCGCTGCGTTGCGGCGAGCCGATGACAGACATCGGACGCTCTGGCGACGAGGTACGACCCAAAGATGCAAGGTTCTTCCTACATGGCCTGACTTTCTTGGACG
>JBEIFN010000262.1:0-4135 GCA_040382435.1 Alphaproteobacteria bacterium | reverse complement strand
GGCTACACCGAGGCCGACGGCGACTGCCACGACGCCGACCCCACGATCGCCCCGGGTCAAGCCGAACGGGTCGATGGCCGCGACGACGACTGCTCAGGCCAGCCCGATGACGGCACCTCGGCTTCCGACGACGACGGCGACGGCGTCAGCGAGCTCGGTGGCGACTGCGACGACGCCAACGCCGAGATGTCGCCCGGCCGGCCCGAAGCGCTCGACGGCTTCGACAACGACTGCGATGGCTTGATCGACAACCGCCTCGCCGACCGCGACGGCGACGGGTTCACGACGGACGAAGGCGACTGTAGCGACGTCGACGGCTTCATCTACCCGGGTGGGCTGGAGTCGTGCGACGGCATCGACAACGACTGCGATGGGGCCGTCGACGAGGGCTGTGGCGGTCAGGACGACGTCGTCGATGCGCCGACGGGGTGCGGCTGCCAGGGCGCGCCGAGCGCGATGGCTTGGCTGAGTGCCGCCGCCGTCACCCTGCTGACCCGCCGTCGGCGCACGTCGTCGGCGGGCAGCCGTTAGGGCCCATCCCACACCGCCGGGCAGTGTCCCTCGCGCGTGAGCCAGTCGTCGACGAAGGCCGCGCGCGCGGCGACCGTCTCCCGCAGCACCGCGACGGCAGCTTGGTGTGCCTCGAACGACCAAGGACGGTGCGGGTCTGCCGCGACCGCGTCTGCGATCTGCGCGGCCCAAGCATCGATGTCGGCTTGCATCGTCGGCACATCGTAGGCCGCCCGCGCCACACGCAACGCGGCGACGAAGGCCTCGCACGCGCCGGGGTCGGCGAGAACCGTCTGAACCATCGGCTCCTTGACCCACCACGTGTGCGACCACGTGATCGGATCCGCCGTCGTGCTGTCAGGCCAGACATAGGTGCCGTCGCGTTCCTGGGCCGTCCCGAAGGTGCCGTCCATGTCGAAGGGCAGGAACACCATCCCCCGTCGCGGATGCTCGTAGAGGTAGTCATTCAGCTCGACGCCCGCCCAGAAGTTGTCGTTGGCCGGGATCATCGCTTCGACGGCCCACTCCGCCAGCGCGGCGTCGAGGTCGACCACCGCGGCGATCTCCTCGTACGTCCGGGCCGAGTGGTAAGCCGAGAGCTTGCTCCAGTCGGGGTCTTCGTCCTCGTTGGTGACGAGCGTGTTCGACGCGTCGTACAGGTTGCCGTCCGGCTCCCAGAAGTTGCGCTCGAGGTACTCGCGGTCCATGCGCTCGGTGTGGGCGTACACCCCGTAGAACGCGCCGTTCACGTAGAGACGGGCATGGTTGACGCACGACGCGGGGACGCCGGCCCGCGCGAACACCGAGAACGCGAGCCGCTCGTGGAGCAGGGAGCGATCGTACCAAGGCGCGTCGAGGCTCATCGAGCGCAGCCCATGGAAGCGCGCATCCTTGTCGAACGCCTGAAACGAAAGAACCCACTGGATCTTTTCGGGGTGCCACGACCAGTCGCCCTTGATCCGTGCGGTCGCCCAAGCGGTGTCGTCGCCGACGCGCACGCGCACGGGCCGCTCGATGCGAACGGCCGCGGCGTGATCGGCCTGCAACGCCGCCCAGGTGCTGTCGTCCATGTCGAGGTGTACGTCGAGCAAGGACCGGCCGTCGAAGAGGTCACCACACGGCCGCGGGTAGGGCAGCCACCACGGTGGACCGGTGTCGTCGGGCGCCGCGGTCGTGTCGTCCGACGGTGACGGAGAAGCCTCGGGCGCACCGCCGTCGCCCGCCTGGCGTGCGCATGCTTGAACCAGCAGAAACGCACCCCACCACCGCACTGCGACCCCCGCGCTTCCCTACCCCGGCCCTCAGGCAGCGCAACGTCGGCGTCGGAGGCCCGTAACGAGCGCCATCAGCGCGAGGCCCGCCGTCGCCCTCGGGCCCTGCCGGAGGTCACATCCACAACCGCTAGACGGCAGCGCCGCCGTCGGCCAAGCCGGCGAGGCGCAACGAGGCGCCGCCTGCCCCACCCGCACATCGAACGCGTCGAGTTGGACGGGCACGTCGGCCGTGACCGTGAGGGTGAACGACGTCGCGCCCGCCGGGAGGGCGTGATCCCCCGAAAGGGGCGTCCAGGTCACCCCACCGCCGACGACGTCGGTCGCCGTCGCCAACACCGCCCCGCTGGCGTCCTCGAACGTCCAAGCGAGGGTCGCTTCCCCCTGCATGGCTTGCAACGACCACCGAAGCGGTTCACCGGCGGCGATGGCGTCAGCGGCCGGCTGGAGCGACCCGCGCGTCGAGAAGGAGCCGCCGGGCTGCGCGACGCAGGGTCCACCGAGCGCGACGGCCCGCGCCCCGTCGACCGGGATCGCGCCGCCACACCGCCCGTCTCCGGTGATCTCGACGTGACCGCTGCGGGACCAGCCGTCGAGCTCGTCTTCGAAGCTGGGATCGGGCAACAAGTTGATCGAGCGCAGCGGCGCATCGACCGCGAAGCGGACAGGTGCCGACCAAGCGGACCATGCCAGCGCCGCGTCCCGGACGCGAACACGCGCACACCACGTCCCTTCGGGAAGATCGGCGAACGCCTCGTCGGCCAGATCGTCGCCGGCCTGTGTGTCGACGCCGAAGTACAGGTTTCGGTCCTGACGCCAGACGTCGCGCTCGGGGGCCTCGAAGTTCGCGCAGTCATCAGACACCTGCCAATGCGTGGCCTGATGACCGTCGCCATCGAGGTCGACGAAGGTCGATGCACCGAGACCGATGCAGTCCCCGGGCGGGTTGGGTTCGCTGAGTCCGAACAAGACCGGCGTCGCCGGGGGCGTGTTGTAGCGGCGCAGCGTGACGACATCGGTGACGTCGTTGTCGCGTGGGGCCTGCGCGTCGCCGCGCGTCAGGCGCCGCACCGTCAGCGTCGGGTTCATCCCCCGCGTCACGTCCACGACGACGAAGCCCCAGTCATCATCCGAGACGCTGAAAGCCGCGTAGTCCTGCTGCGTCTGCTCTCCCCACCGATCGATCGCCCCCCCCGCGGTGGCCACGTTGACCATCAAGTGTGCATGATCCCGCGTCTGGCCGCGGCTGTAGGCGTGGGTGTGGCCGAAGAGATGGACGGTAGGCTTGCCACAGGATTCGGAGAACGCCGACATCCGCTCTACGAGTTGGCCCGTGAGGGGGTTGTTGCCCGGCGTCCACAGCTCGGATTGAAACGGGTGGTGGAGCTGGGCGATCACGAAATCCACACCGTCATCGAAGCAAGCGGCGTCGAGGCGCGCCTGCAGGAACGACATCTGGTCGGCCCACTGCGCGAACAGGTTGCTGTCGAGCCCGATCACGTCGACGTTGCCGTGCCGTTGGGCCCACCAATGCTCGGACCACACCGGATCGCCGTTGTCGGGGAGGTGAAAGTAGTCGGTGAACCAGTGGGTCCCGTCTTCGTGGTTGCCGTACACGGGCCAGATCGGGACATGCGCGCTCAACGGAAAGAGCGGCGCGAAGAAGGTGTCGCGCCATTGCGCGTGGTCCGGCCCGTCGTCGACCAGGTCGCCGGGGATGAGGATCATGTCGAACGACGCCGCGAGATCGGTCTCGCCGCGCGACGTCAGCCAGCCGAGAACGCCGTCGTGGACGACCTCTCGGAACTTGTTCGGCCACAAGCCGTTGCGCTGCATGTCGCTCATCGCGAGGAGGCGAAAGTCCCCCATCTCGGACGGCGTAGCCGGGACCAAGAAGTCCGCGACCGCGCTACGGATCTCGCCGGTCTGAACCTCGTAGAACACCCGCGAGCCCGGTGTCAGTCGGCGCAGCTCCGCTTGCAGGATCACGGCCCCGTCCTCGACGGGCTGCGCCGTCGCGGTGGCGGACTGGGTGAGCGACGTGGCGCTGTCGCCCCAACGGACTTCGCCGCCAACCGCGCCCTCGGCCTCCCAGACGACCCAAGCGCCCTCCGGCGTGACCGACTGGAGAAACGGTTGCACCGTGACCGTCTGGGCAGCGGCCGTGGCGATCCAGAGCGCGACCATGTTCACCTCGTCGTCACGCCTCTAGCCGGGCGTGGTGTCTGCCGCGCGCGGATCGTCGCGCACGACGTCCGTCCATCTGACGAGCGCGTCCGCCAACTCCGCCGCGTACGCCTTCTGCGGGACGTGGCCCCCACGCGCCCAGACGAGGCGCGGCCCCGGCGGCAACG
>JBEIFN010000261.1:0-4143 GCA_040382435.1 Alphaproteobacteria bacterium | reverse complement strand
GGCTGCGCGGCCTCCCAGCCGAACAGGATGCCGGCCTGGGTCGCGAACGACGCGAGCGCCGGGTTGCCGCTCGGGAACGCCAGCACCGTGCAACCGACGGTGTCGTCGTTGAGGCTGAAGTACTCGACGGCGCCGAGGTTGACGACCAACACGGGGTCGAGCGGCGCGCCGCCGATCGTCAGGGTCGCCGTCCGTTGGGTGGTGGCGTTGTAGCCGAACTCTGCGGAGATCGCGAACGCCTCGACGGGCGCGACGGCGGCCGCGGTGTCAGCGGCCGTGTCGGCGGTGTCGATCGGTGTGCCGCCCCCGCCGGTGCCGCCCCCGCCGGTGCCGCCCCCGCCAGTGCCGCCCCCGCCAGTGCCGCCGCTCCCGTCGGCGAGGATGGTGACCACGTTGGATGTACCTGCGACGCCGGTCTGGGCGCCGTCGCTCGGGGTGGCGGTGCACGCCCACTGCTCGCCCACGCTCGTTTCGCTGCTCGCGACGAGCATGGTCGTGTAGACGGTGGCGGCGCCGTCGCGCGTCCAGGTGTAGGTGTAGCCGACGACGCCGCCCTCGGGGTCGACCGACGGTGTAGCGATGATGCAGGTCAGGTCATCGGCGTCGTACGCGGGGTCTGGACGAAGCTGAACGCCCGGCTGCGTCGGCGGCAGGTCCTGCGAGGCGATCGTGACGCTGTCAGCGGCGCGGGGGCCGTCGAGATCGCCGTCGCTCGGCGTGACCGAGCATCGCCACGTCTGCCCGGGACGGGTGGCGGAGGCGGGGACGGTGTCGCTCGCGTAGGCGGGCTGGTTCACGCCGTCAATCGCCCACGCGAACGCGTAGGTGACGGGGTCGCCGTCGGGATCGGTGGAGGGCGTCGTGACGCTGCAGGTGAGCGCGTCGGTGTCGGTGGGCGCGGACGGGGTGATCTCGACGACGGCGGCCGTTGGGGCGCGGTTGTCGGTGGTCGGGGTGTCGGACGGCGGCGAGGTGTCGGTGTCGGACCCACCGGGCGTGTCGTCGCCGGGGTTGTCGGTGTCGCCCGCGCACACGGCAGCGTTCGCGCAGCTGCTGTCGTCGCAGTCGGTCGTGCCGTCGGCGTCGTTGTCGACACCGTCCTCGCAGTCGGTGGGCTCGGTGCCCTCGATGCGTGCGGGCACGAGGCAGGCGGACGCGAAGGTGGCGGTGAGCAGCAGGCACAGGGGCAGGGGACGCATCATGGCTCGCTCCAAATCGTTTGGATTGTACCCCGTGTTCCGGCGCGCTGCCGGCGATTCTTTGTTGCGTCTCGCTGCATCCGCGTGTGGGCGCGTCGCCTCCGTTGCGCCTCGGGTTTGCGGAGATAGGGTGAGACTGAGGTGGCTGTCCCGATGAAGCATTGCCCCGTCTGTCGTCTGTCCTACAGCGACCGCATCGACTTCTGCTTTGCCGATGGTGCCGTGCTGATCTCGGATCAGCAGGGTGCGGACGACGTCCCGAGCGCCCGCGGCGCGCCGCGCGCGGCCGCTCCGGTGTTCGCCCCTCCGGGTGTCGCGACGCCCGCCCGCCCCGTCCTCGGGACGGTCCCGTCACCCGTCCTCGGGACGGTCCCGTCACCTGTTCGGCCGCCTGCGCCTGCCGCCCCCGCGGCGATCCCGGCGGCGCCAGTTGGTGCGGAGGCGCCTCGCGAGGACGAGGACCTGCCCGAGATCCCGTTCGCCGCCATCGAGGATGCGCCGCCCGTGCTGGTCGTGGATCCGGCGATCGAGGCGGAGGCCGGAGCGACCCCCGTCGTGGCCCCAGAACCTCTCCCGGAACCTGTCCCAGAACCTGTTCCCCCCCCGCTCGGCCCCCCGCCAGCGTCCGTCGCAGCGTCGGCCGCCGCGGCACCGGTCGCTGCCGTGCCCGTCGTCACGGGTCCCGCGTACCCGGCAGCACCGAGCGGGGCCAAGCCCTACGTCCCGCCGGACGCCGCACCGGAAGCCGCCCTCGACACGGTGCCGTCGCGCGGCAGCGGGATGGGCATGTGGATCGGCGCATTCGGCCTGCTCGCGCTCGCCGTGGGCCTCGTCGTCAAGGTCGTGACACCGTCGGGTGACGAGGGCCTCGCCGAGCGGCCGCCTCCGCCCGTCCGCACCGCGCCGCCGGTCGCGTCGGACGAACGGTCTGCTGCGACGCCTGCCGCGCCCGCCGCACCGGCCCCGGTCTCGCCCAAGCCCGCGGCGGCGCCGGCCGTCGCCAAGGTCGAGACCATCAAGCCCTCCGCCGCGCCCGCTGCTCCCGTTGCCCCCGCGCCCAAGCCCGTCGCGACCACGGGTGCGCTCAACATCACGTCCACGCCTGCAGGCGCGTCGGTCGTGGTCGACGGATCGGCGCGTGGCGTCACGCCGCTCTCGCTCACGCTGCCGCTCGGTGCCCACAGCGTCGAGGTCGCGCTCGCGGGCTACACGGGCGCGAGCAAGTCCGTCGATGTGGCGGCAGCGGGTGGAGCGGCGGCGTTCACGTTGCAGGCGGCGCCGTTCGACGCGATGGTGCTCCACAAGGAATACATGGGCGCCACGCTGTTCATCGACGGCAAGCCGCAAGAGGGGCGCGTACCCCTCAAGGTCAAGCTGACGGCTGGCATGCACGTATTCAAGCTCGTGAAGGCCGACGGCACCGAGACGGTGGTGCGCAAGCAGGTCGACAACCCCGAAGGCAAGCTCGCCCAGGTCGTCCTGCACTGATCGGGGATCGCGTCGGCCGAGCCCTGCCGCTCAGTCGACCAAGCGCCCGTCCGACCACCGCAGGGTGACGCGGTCGTCCTCCGGCCCGCCTTGCACGGTGCGGGCGTCGACGTCCCACACGATCTCGCCATCGGCGCGCGCCAAGGGCGTCGCGAGAGGGACGAGGCTCCGCCCCGGACCGCCCACATGCGTCCACGCCGCGCCGTCGATCGCCATCAGCAGGGCGCCCTGCGGGCCGACGAGCAGCGCGGCCTTTGTCCCCGCCGTTCCGACGGCTCGCGGACGCTCTGCACCGAAACGCACGTAGACGTAGCCTGCGTCGATCCACGCCTCGCCGTCACCGGTAAGGAACGGTGCGATGCGCGCTGCGTGCGTGGCGCCTTCGGGCAAGGGACGTTCGGGACGGTCGTAGCCCCACGTGCCCCGGACGAGCACGACGTCGCGGCCGATCGCCTTGCCGTCAACGTCGATCCAGGCGGCGCCGCGCCGTGCTACGACGCGGCCCGAAGCGTCCGCGATGGTGATGTCGTCGCCCTCGATCGCGACTTGAATGACGGTCGGCATCCGCACCGACGCGATCTGTGCGCCCACCTGGAGGTGCACGGTCGCGCCATCGATCGTGGCGGACGGCCCGAGGCTTCGGCCGGGCAGCGTCGTGACGTCGCGCTCGGCGCGGGTCCACGTGGGGGCAGGCTGGGTCATGGCGTCTTCGCTCCGGCGTCAAGGGAAGGTTCGAAGCGGTAACCCACACCGCGCACCGTCAAAAAGCGCGAGGGCTCACCGGCGGTGTCGAACTTCTGCCGCAGGCGGGTGACGAAGTTGTCGACGGTTCGATCGGTGCCCTCGTAGCCCTCGCCCCACACCGCGGCGAGGATGGTGTCGCGGGTGAGGACGTCGCCGGCGCGGCGAACGAACAACACGAGCAGGTCGAACTCGGTGGGTGAAAGGTCCATGGCGACGCCGTCGCGCTGAACGACCCGCCGTCCGACGTCGATCTCGACATCGTCGAACCGGAAGACGTCGGTCGGAGGCCGTCGCCGGAGCTGGGCGGCGATCCGGGCGAGCAGCTCGCCGGACCGGAAGGGCTTGACCACGTAGTCGTCGGCGCCGGCCTCGAGCCCGCGCACGACGTCGGCCTCCGTTCCGCGGGCAGAGACGAGGATGATGGGCAGATCGAGCCCGCGGGCGCGAAGGGTGCGGCACACGTCGATCCCCGAACGACCGGGGAGCATGATGTCGAGCAGTACGAGCGCTACCGGCTCGCGCTCGGTCAGCGTGAGGCCGAGCTCGCCGGTGGGCGCACCTAGGACGCGGTAGCCCGCCGCTTGAAGCGTGAGTTCGAGGCCGCGACGGATCGCGGCGTCGTCTTCGATCACGAGGAGGGAGGCGCCCAACGTGCGCTCAGCGCGTGACGCAGCTTCGGGTGGCGGCAGTGCAGACGATCGTGGCCGGGGTT
>JBEIFN010000260.1:0-4145 GCA_040382435.1 Alphaproteobacteria bacterium | reverse complement strand
GGTCGACCACGACGTCCAAGATGGCGCCGCGAAGCACGCGAACGACCTTGGCCTGCGGTCGCGTGCGCTGCCAGTGCAGCCCGCGCAGCACGCCTGCGGCGCTGCGGACATGGTTGACCTGAACGACCGTCGGCCACCCCCAACTTGCGTCGCGCGGCGCCTCGAACCAAGGCGAGAGCGCGCCGCGGGCGTCGTGGTGGATCGGCGGACGGACGAGCGCCACGCCCGGTAGACGGAGCGACGTCACGGACGCAGCGGTCACCCGCCCTCCAACAACGCCGCGAGGGCCTCACCGTACGTCGTGCCCGCATGGCGCGTCGCCGCCTGCAAAAGTGCGTCAGGACCGATCCAGCCCTGTCGCCAAGCGACCTCTTCGGGGCTGCCGATCAACAGCCCCTGTCGGGCCTGCATCGACCGCACCCAGCCCGCCGCTTCCCAGAGCCGCTCCGGCGTCCCCATGTCGAGCCACGCCAAGCCGCGGCCGAACCGACGTACGGTCAACGCGCCCTCCCGAAGGTAGCTGCGCTGAAGATCGGTGATTTCGAGTTCGCCCCGCGCCGATGGCGCAAGCGCCTCCGCCCGCTCGGCCGCCGAGCCATCGAAAAAGTACAGACCGGGGACGGCCTCGCGCGACGGCGGAACGAGCGGCTTTTCGACCACGTCCACCAGCCGTGGGCCATCCCACGCCAAGACGCCGTACGCCGACGGGTCGGCGACGGGCACAGCGAAGACATGCGCCCCGGCGCGCAACGCGGCGCCAGCGACGAGCGCCTCGACGAGGCCGGCACCATGCAAAAGGTTGTCGCCAAGCGCGAGCGCAACCGGCGCGCCTTGCAGGAACGGGCCCGCGATCCGCAGCGCGTCGGCGATCCCCAGCGGCACGGGCTGCACAGCGTGCGAGAGCCGCAAACCCCAGCATTCCCCGTCCCCAAGCAACGCTTGGACCGACGCCGAAGCCTGCGGCGTCGTGATCACCAAGATCTCACGCAACCCCGCCAACATCAGCGTCGTCAGCGGATAGTACAGCATCGGCTTGTCGTAGACCGGCAGCAGCTGCTTGCTCACCGCCGTCGTCGCCGGGCGCAGGCGCGACCCAAAACCGCCCGCAAGCAGAACGCCGCGCATCGCGCCCTCCCGTCGCTGGAGCCTACCCCGCTTCCCACCCGACGTCCGCCGGTGGTATGCTGGAGTCTTCTACGCTGACCCAGCCCCCTTTGGGAGGTCCCGATGGCCCACGCCCTGTTCACGCCGGCGGTCCGCACCAACAGCCCGCTCGCCCTCCCGACCACCAAGCCGGGCGAGGCGAGCCACAACCAGGTGTTCAACGAGATCCGCGACGTTCGACGCAACGTCGAGATCAACATCGGAAAGGCGTGCAACAACCGCTGCGTGTTCTGCATCGACGGGCTGCCCAAGCTCGAAGACCGCACCTACATGGCGTGGGAGGAGATGGAGCGGGAGCTGAAGTTCTGGTACGACTCCGGCACGCGCTCGGTGGGTTTCCTTGGCGGAGAACCTACGACCTACCCGCACATCGAGCGCGCGATCGCCTACGCCAAGGAGCTTGGCTACACCCGCATCGTCATCGCGACCAACGCGACCAAGCTCCGCCTGACGCACTTCACCGACAAGTTGATCGACGCCGGGCTGACGCGCACCACGATCTCGATGCACGGCCACAACCCCGAGCTCGAAGACAAGATCACTCGCGTCCCCGGCGTCTTCGAAAAGAAGAAGATCGCGCTGCAATACCTGATGAAGAAGCGGCGTGAAGGGCACCTCGCGGACGGCGTCTCGGTCAACATCGTGATCAACGGTTGGAACTACCGTCACATGCTCCACATGCTCAAGTTCTTCTACGAGGAGATCGGGCTGGACGACGTGCGCGTGAACTTCGTGCGGCCCGAAGGCTACGCCGAAGGCGACCCGGAGCTGTGCCCCCGGTTCCCCAACGTCGTCCCCTACCTCGTCAAGGCGATCGCCCTCGCCGAGTCGCATTGGAAGCACAAGACGTTCACCTTCGGCGGGTTCCCGCTGTGTACGTTGCCCCCTGCGGTCCGCGACAACGATGGCATCCTGCGCCGTCACATGGGCGAGTACCGCGACCTGAGCACCGACTGCTCGGTACGCCAGGACGGCGAGGGCTTCGGCATCGAGCACATCGACGGCGGTCGCAGCCGGTTCAACTGGCAGGACCGCAAGCGCTTCGATCTCAAGAACGCGCCCGACGCCTGCCACAAGTGCTCCAAGGTGGCGCTCTGTGAGGGGGTCTGGCGCGGCTACCTCGACATCCACGGCGACAAGGAATTCTACCCCGTCTGAGGCGGGGCACGCCGAGGCGGGCTCAAGGAGCCACGACCCCGGAGATGAACTGCAAGCCGTCGTAGCCAGCACCGCCTCCCCACAGCGTCGGGTTGACGAACGACCCCGTCGCGAGGCCGTTGGTGGTGTTGAACAAGCTCGGCTGACAGGAACCGTTATCGATCGAGCCCATCGGACCACGGCTGTAGACGAAGAACGCACCCGCCGCCGACGGCCCGACGCGCCGAGAGAAGCTCGGCGCCACACCGGCGACGCTATCGAGCGGACGATTCAGCAGGCGGACGGTGCGGTTCACGTCTCCGTTGCAGTCGGTCGTGACGCCGCCGAGGTGCACCCGGTCGAGCACCGGATCGCCGCCAAACGGCACAAAGTAGACCTCGTACAGGTTGAACGGATGCGCGCCCTGCAGGTTGAGCACGACGCCGTGCGCCGCGTTGAGGGTCACACTCCCCGACGTCAGGGGGTCGCCGCCGCACAGCGTCTGGGTCGCGGGGTTGTGGTACGCCGCGAAGAACAGGTCGGTGTAGGCGTAGCCGACGTCCGCGTCGGTGCAGCGCATCATCGCGTTGGTGGGCGCAGCTTGGGCTTGACCCCCCAGCGAGAGGGAGAGGCCAACGGTAGCGGCGAGCAGGGCGCGGATCATGACAACCTCCAGAGCATCCCGGACCTGGGATGTTCAGGAGTTGCGGTCACGCGCTGGGTTCCTGACGTCAGCTCGCCGCGCTTGACGTTTGCTTGACACGCCAGCCGACGCCCAGCTTGAGCAGGGCGGGCAGCACGAACAGATTCGACGGCGGTCCGAGCAAGATGATCACCGCACCGAGCTTGCCAAACGCGGCGTTGGCGGGAGAGCTCGACCAGACGTTGACCAAGAACCCGAAGCTCAGCATCAGCTCGGTGATCATCACCGCTCGACCCGACGAGTAGATGGCAGCGCGCAAGCTGTCGTCGACCGAAGCCCCGAGCGCGCGCTCCTCGTTGAACCTCGCGATGATGTGGATGGCGGAATCCACGCTCACCCCGACGGCGATCGTGTAGACGACGGCCGGCGCAGGTTCGAGCAGCCATCCGAACGCGCCCATGACGCCGTAGCCGAACAACTGCGGCAACGTGTTCGGGATCAAGCTCAACAATCCGAGCCACACATCCCGGAACAGCAGCGCGATGACGATGCCGATCACCCCGAACGAGGTCATCAGGCTGTTGCGAAGGTCCACCGTCACCCGGCTCATGCCGCGGTAGGCGACGTAAGACGAGCCCGTGAGGTGGCTCTCGACGCCGAGCGGTCCGAGGACCTCGGCGACACGGGCATCGAGGCGCTCACCGAGCGCGAGGAACGCGACCGCGCCGACGTCCTGGGTGCGCACCGTCACGCGGGCATGGTCGTGCGTCGCCGACAGGATGCCCGCGGCAAGGGGGCTGTCGTCGAGCACCCCGAGCAGGCGCGTCACGAGCGCGGCATCCTGCGGAATGCGGTCGGGCCCGCCGAGCAGCACACTGGCGTTGCGCAGCAGCCCCGCAGGGCCGAGCACCGTGCGCACCGGCGCCTGCGCCCGGATCTCGGCGTCGAGCCCGTCGAGCGCCGCCAACACCTCGGGCCGCTCGAAGACCCCGGGCGGGCCAGCGAGGTCCCATTCCAGCGCGAGCAAGCCGCCCAACGACTGGCTCAGGATGTCGTTGGCCACGGTCGTGGGATGGTCCTTGTCGTAGGTCTGCGAGACGAAGCTGTCGACGCGAACCCAGGTCCCCGCCAGGCTCGCCCCGGCGATCAACGCCGCTGCCGCCGCCATGACCCACCACGGCCGGGTCGTCGTCACGTGGGC
>JBEIFN010000259.1:0-4149 GCA_040382435.1 Alphaproteobacteria bacterium | reverse complement strand
GGTCGGTGCCGACGAACGCCGAGGGGTTGGCGTAGCCAAACGTCCCCCACATCGCCTGGGTCAGCTCGGACTCCATCATCCAGTAGGCTTGGGTCAACGTCACCGTGTGCGCCGGGGATTCGTCGGCGTAGCAGCCCCCCGCCACATCGTCCCGCCCAGCCACGCACCCCATCGTGAACGTGCCCGCCGGGATGTAGCGCAGCGTGCCGAGCGTGGGGTGCGGGAGGGCGTCGCCAGGCGCGGGCGCGTCCACGCAGTCGGGCGCGTCGTCGCCGTCAAAGTCCGGAAACGCGTCCGCGACGCTGCCGCTGCAGTCGCTGTCCACCGCGTCACACGCCTCGGTGGCGCCGGGGAAAACGCTGGCATCCGCGTCGTCGCAGTCGGCTCCCGTCAGCGCGCCGTCACAGTCGCCGTCCGCAGCCCATGCACCGAACGCCGCGTCGGCGTCGTCGCAGTCCGCCTCGGCCGCCACCCCGTCGCCGTCCTCGTCGACCACCGCCGCCGCGCAGTCCGGTGCGCCCGCACAGTTCGCGTCGTCGCAATCGACCGAGCCGTCGCCGTCGTTGTCGCGGCCGTCGGTGCACTCGCCCACGCCGTCGCCCTCAAAGTCGTCGCACCCGTCCAGCCCCGCGCAGTCGGTGTCCGCGCAGTCGAACGCGCCGTCCGCGTCGTTGTCGGCGCCGTCATCGCACGCGTCCTCGGGCGGCACGACGCACGACGGGTCCACGGAACAGTCGGCATCATCACAGTCGAACGCGCCGTCCGCGTCGTTGTCGGCGCCGTCGTTGCAGTCGCCCGACACCTGGTTCTCGTTGCAGTCCGGACCCGCGGCGCAGCCGTCGTCCGCGCAGTCGAACAGGCCGTCCTGGTCGTTGTCGGCGCGGTCGTCGCACTCGCCGGGGACCTGCCCTTCGGGCGACAGCGTCTCCGCGGGCTCGCCACACCCGACAGCACCCGCACCGACGGCCAGCAACGAAAGAACGGAAAACCATGGGACGTGGCGCATCGTGGCTCCTCGATAGCGACGAGGACGCTACCCCAACACGACGCAAAAGCGCAAGTGAACGTTGCGCGATGCGACCTCAAGGCACCGAAGGCGCCCCCGAACCCGGCTCAGGACCTGCGCACACCAGCCGGAAGCCGACCCGGTCGTGCCGGACCCCGGGGAGGTTGTGGAGGCGCGTAGCGATCCGCGCGTACTGCAGGTCGTTGCTCCAGTGCCCACCGCGGAACACCCGGAACGGGCCCTCGCTGGGGCCGCTCGGGTCCGTCGCCGCCCACGGCTCGTACAGCGCGTGCACATCAGCCACCCACTCGGCGACGTTGCCGGTCGCGTCACACAGGCCCCACGCGTTGGCCGGCTTGCGGCAGGTCGGCTGACTCGTCCCGTCGGCGTTCTCGGCCAACCATCCCACAACGCGGCCATCGTCGCCCGCCGCGTACGGGTACGACGTCCCGGCGCGCGCCGCCCACTCCCACTCGGCTTCGGTCGGCAGCCGCCAACCTGTGCATCCCGCGATCGGCGTCGCCGCGCCGCAGGTCATCCCTTCTCCCACAGCCCCTCGGCAGCCGGTGAGCTGGTAGCAAGACGTCAGACCGTCCCCTCGCGACACGGCGTTGGCGAACGCGATCGCCTCCCACCACGTGGCCCGATCGACCGGATGGCGAGGATCGACCGTGAATGATGGGTTGGCGTAGCCGAGCCGGGACCACACCGCCTGCGTCAGCTCCGACGACATCACCCAAAAGCCCTCGGTGATCGTCACGACGTGCGGTGGGGACTCATCCTCGAGGCATCCGCCCGCCACGTCGTCGCGGCCGGGCACGCACCCCATCGTGAACGTGCCCGCCGGGATGTAGCGCAGCGTGCCGAGCGTGGGGTGCTGCACCGGGTCGCCGGCGGCGAACACGTCGACGCAGTCCGGCACGCCGTCGGCGTCAAAGTCGGCGAACCCCTCGGCGACGCTGCCGTCGCAGTCGTCGTCGACCTCGTCGCACCGCTCCACCGCGCCGGGGAACACGGACGCGTCGCCGTCGTCGCAGTCCACCTCGTCCGACGCCCCGTCGCCGTCCGCGTCGGGCGGCTCGCCGCGCGCGCTGTCGTCGGGCAGAAGGCTCGGCGCCGAGTCTCGTCCCGGCGACGGGTCGGGCTTCGGCGGCGCGCAGGCGACTGCGAGCACAGCCAAGCCGGCGAACGTCCCGGTTCGGTGCCGTCGCCCCACCTTGACCTCCCCATCCACCCCGTGGCTCTATCCCGGCCGCGAGGCACACCACGGTGTGGCGTCCAGGCATCGCGGCCTCGGGGCTTCGATGGCGCGACCGGCGGCGGCGCTGAGGAAGGCGACAAGCTGCGCGACGTCGGCGGGCTCGCTCGCCGCGCGCCCCGCGAGCGGCTGGTCCGGCGCGTCGGACTCCAGCAACCGTGCCTCGTCCGGCGTGGCGAGGGCGGCTTCGAGCACCTTGCGCGACCGGGTGACCGGCCCACCGAACGAGAGCTGCAGGCCGAGCGCCACGTAGGGGGCGACGAGGTCGACGGGTCCGCTCCACGCATGGACCATGCCGCCCGCCGCGGGCACCCCGTCGCGCCGAAGCCACGCCAACGCCTCGGGGTAAGCCCCCACCACGTGCAACACCACGGGCAGGCCCCGCGTCCGTGCGAGCGCGAGGTGGTCGCGAAACAGCGCAACCTGCGCCTGCCACGCCGTCTCCGTGCGCGCGTTGCGCCGGTCGAGCCCGGTCTCGCCGACGATCGCGAGATCGCCGCGCGCCGCGAGCACCGCCAGCGCGTCGGGCCCGCAGACGGCGTCGGACCACCACGGGTGCACCCCGAGGGCGAACGGCTGCCCGAGGGCGTTCGCGACGCTCGCCACACGGTCGGCGTCCCGAGGGTCGGCACCGGCGATCAAGCAGCCGGTGACACCGGCCGCCCGCGCGCGCGCCCACACCGCCTCGCGGCGCCCCTCGAACGCGCGCGCATCGAGGTGGTTGTGTGCGTCGAAGCTCACTCGTCCGGAATGAGAAAGCGTTGGCGATGGGTGCCGCTGATCACGGATGGCATGCCGATCGTCTCGACCCGAAGCCGCTCGTCGAGGCCGCGCCGCAACGGCCCGATCTTCTCGGAGGGAAGCTCCACCCACACCTCGTGGAAGCCGTTGACGCGGTCGGTCGGCTGGCCCTCGTAGGTGACGAGCCGCCCGCCCACCGACGTCGCGACCTCCCGCAGCACTTCGACCGCGTCGTCGCCCCACAGGCGGTACGAGGCCGGCGCCATGTCGTACGGCAGCAGGTCCGCCCCCTGGGTCGCGACCTCCCGACGACCCGAGAACCCCTTGCCCGGCGCCGGCAACGGCCGCAGCGGGATCGACTCGGCCGCCTTCTTCGCCTCCTCCGGCGTGGCACCGTCGCGCATCGCGTCGCCCACCGCGTGCGCGCGCGGGCGGTCGTTGAACGTCTGGACCGAGGCCTCGACCCCGGGCGTGGGCCCCGAAAGGCCGGCGACGAAGTACAACACCGCGACAACGGCGAGCAGCAGCAGGACCGGCCCCTCGAACGACGGCGCCCGCCCCGTGCTGGCATCGCCACGCACCATCACGCGCAGGCGGTGGAACAGACCCTGGGGCGCCTCCTCCTCGGCAAGGCGCCGCATGGTCGACCGAAGCGCGCGCAGGTCATCGAGCAGGTGCTGCATCTCGGGGTTGGCTTCCATCTCGGCTTCAAACAGAACGGCGGCGGCCCCGGTGAGCTCCCCGTCGAGCCAGGCGCTGAACCGTTCGTCGTCGGCGAACGGGAGGGCGGCGCCCCGGATCTCCTCGCCGTGCGCCTCGGGAGGCGCGCGCGAGGGGTCGTCGGTCTGCGGCTGCGGTTCGGTTCCGTCGTTCTGGCCGGTCATCGGGTCTCCCCCGCAGCGCGGGTCTTGGGGCCAAGGGTCAGCGCGCGCGCGAGCGCAACACGAGCCCGATGCAGTCGGCTGCGCACGGTTCCCGGCGGCAGCTCCAGCAGATCCCCGATGGTCTCGTAGTCCAGATCCTGCATGTCGCGCAACAGCAGGATCTCGCGGTGTTCGTCCTCAAGCGTCGCGAGCGCGGCCTCGACGCGGCGCGCGTCCCACCGCCGAGCGACCGCGCCTTCGGGGCTGACGCCCGGGGTGGC
>JBEIFN010000258.1:0-4159 GCA_040382435.1 Alphaproteobacteria bacterium | reverse complement strand
CGCCGACACTCCGGACGGCACTGCCATCGCCATCGAGCAGCGCCCAGCGGCCGAGGTCTTTGGGTGGGCTGGCCAGCGCTGGGCTGCCGACGCGCCGGTGTTCAACCCTGCCTTCGACGTCACGCCCGCCAGCCTCGTCACGGCCTGGGTCACCGAGACCGGTGCTTGGTCTCGCGACCTTGTGGGACAGATGCCTGTCGCCGACCCCCTTGGTGATCGGCTGCGCACGCGATAGACTGCGCATAGGCGGCTCGTTCGCCGCGGAGGCCGTATGCTCCCTGGACCGATGGAACTCGCGCTCATCCTCGTGCTCGTCATGGTCTTCTTCGGCGCGGGCAAGCTGCCGCAGGTGATGGAGTCGATGGGCAAGGGCATCGCCAAGTTCAAGGCTGCGCAGAGCGATGATCCTGCTCCGCGCGCCCTCGCGGCCTCGGAGGCACCCGACGACGAGGTCGCGCGCCTGCGTGACGCGCTGTCGCGTGCCGAGGCTGCGCAACAGGGCAAGGATGCCTGAGCGTCGCGTCTGACGTCAGGCGCGCGGCGCGTCGTCGTGACGGGCTGCGACGTCCCGGTGCCGCCGAGGAGGCGTACATGTTGGTCGGTGCCACGGAACTCGCCCTGATCTTGGTCATCGTGATGATCTTCTTCGGCGCGGGCAAGCTCCCGGATGTGATGACGGCGCTGGGTAAGGGCGTCAAGCAGTTCCGGGACGCCCAGCGCGAGGGGGACGAGGCCGCGAAGAAGGAGATCGACGCGCTCCGAAGCCAGTTGTCGGGTGCGTCCGATGCGCCGGAGGCTGCTCGCGTTGCCGAAGACGTCCGGGATCGCGACCGCGCCTGATCGCGAACTGGGCGGCGTCGCGCGGAGTCGCCTCGCGTCAAGCCCGCGTCACACGTCACCGAGGGTGGTGGAACTGCGGCTCTCCGTGGTATCCTCCGCGTTGGAGGTGGCCATGTCGCCCTCACTTCGCGTCCGTTGGATCACCTTGCTCGCTGTGCCTGCGGCAGGCTGTTTGGTCCCCGCGCTCGAGACGCCGGCCGGAGATTCCGCGGACTCCGCCGTCGCCGACACCCCGGCTGACTCCGGCGAGGTGACCGATACGCCGGCTGACACGCCGACGCAGGACACCGACACCACCCCGGTCGACGAGACGGGCTGGGCCGATGACACCGATCCGTCGGGCGGTTCGTCGGGTGGCGGGGGGGGCACGACCCTGCCGCCGCTGGGGTGCCACCCGTTCTTCCCGGTCGACGCCTCCGGCTGGACCCTCAAGTACGATGTCGTGTTTCAGCAAGCGAACAACGGCACCGAGACGTGGCAGGGGCAGGGCCTGCAGCCACTTCCGGCTTGGATGACGTCGTCGGCAGGCACGGACGCCTTCGCTTGGTCGGTCGTCGTGACCGGCGCAGGGGACGCGAACTACGAGGGCATGCAGTACGCGCGCTGCGATGTCGGCGGCGCGGCGGGCATCTACGAGCTCGGCTGGTCCAAGGCGATCATGACCGGGCTGCTCGGGCGCACCCGGATCGACCTGCGGGCGGACGCCCGGAACGAGCGCAAAATGCTCGACAGCGAGGCGTCGATGCTGTCGGGGTTCCCTCAGTGGACCCAGAACATGCGCTTCGACCTGACCCAGCAGGGCGGGACGCTGCCCGGTGGCGGACAGGCCGAGCTGGTCCATGACGTCAACGTGATCGGGTTTGGGCCCGAGACCGTGACCGTTCCCGCGGGCACCTTCACCGATGCGGTCCGCGTCAACTTCATCTACACCGAGGAGAAGGTCGATCAGTTCTCGGTGCAAGGCTTGTTCTTCAGCCTTTTCGAGCCGTTGTTTGCCCAGCTGTTCGGCTTTGGTTCGGGGACCAGCTCGGTCGCAGCGAGCTCGCAGCGCTGGTACGTCCGTGGCGTTGGATTGGTCAAGGAAGAGACCGTCGACTTCAACTCGGGCGCGCCGATCGTGACGCGCGAGCTGAAGACCTGCACCAACCTGCCAGGTTGCCCCTGACCGCTGCCGGACTCAGAGCACGCTGCCCGGGGGGATCACGGCGCCCTTCTTGACCACGACGATGCCGTCGCGCACGGCCCACATGTCGTGTTCTTCGTCGGGCCGGTCGGCCGCGCCGTGGATGATCGCACCGGCGCCGATTCGGGCGTTCTTGTCGATGATCGCCATGCGGACGGAGCAGTTCTCGCCGATGCCGATCGGCAGCTCACCGGCTGCCATGAGGCGTTTGCGGACGTCCTCCCGCTCGAAGTAGTCCGCGCCCATGACGATGCTGTCGACGATGCGGCAGCCCGCCGCGACGCGCGAGCGCAAGCCGATGACGCTGCGGGTGACTTCTGCGCCGAAGATCAGGGTGCCGTCCGCGATGAAGCCGTGGTCGATGCGCAGGTTTCTGAGAACGGCGGGCGGCAGGAAGCGTGCCCGGGTGTAGATCGGGGCGGCGGGTTCGTAGAAGCGGAACGGTGGCTCCTCGTCGCACATCTTGAGGTTGGCCTCGTAGAATGACCGCACGGTACCGATGTCTTCCCAGTACCCGGCGAACCGGTGCGCGGCGACGCGTCGGCCGTCGGCGATCGCGCGCGGGAGCAAGTGCTGACCGAAGTCGGTGCAGCCAGGCAGTCCGAGCAGCGCGCGCAGAACGTCGGCGCGGAACACGTAGACCCCCATGCTCGCGAGGTGGCGGTGGGCGCCGAGTCCCCAAGCTTCTCGGAGTGACTCGGGAACCTCGAGTGCGGCGAGGAGATCGGCTCCCTTGGGCTTTTCTTGGAAGCGCTGGATCATGCCGTCGGCGTCGGGCACGAGGACGCCGAAGCCGTCGCACAGGGATTCCGGGACGGCGATGGTGCTCACGGTCACGTCGGCCGCTGCCTGAACGTGCCGCTGGATCAGCTCTCGGTAGTCCATGCGGTAGAGGTGGTCGCCGGACAGGATCAGCACGTGCTCCACGTCGGGGAGCAGGAATCGATGCAGGTGCTGGCGCACGGCGTCGGCCGTACCTTGGAACCACGACGGGTTGTCGTCGGTCTGCTCGGCCGCCAGAACCTCGACAGAACCTCGCGAGAAGTGGTCGAATTGATACGTGCTCGCGATGTGGCTGTTGAGGCTCGCGCTGTTGAACTGCGTGAGGACGAAGATCTCGCGTAGTCCAGCGTTGAGGCTGTTGCTGATCGGGATGTCGATCAACCGGTACTTGCCGCCGAAGGGGACGGCCGGCTTGGCGCGCTCTGCGGTGAGCGGCCAAAGACGTGTCCCGCGCCCGCCGCCGAGCACCACCGTGATCGTCCTTCCGAACATGCTCCCTCCGACGTTGTTCACGTAGCACGTCGTGGGGCGCGTCGGGGGTGCGACGGGTTAGCGGCGCCATGCGAGGTGGCGGTTGAAGAACGAACTGGAGGTCGCGCTCCGCGCGGCGCGTGAAGCGGCCCGGGTCATTCGTGAGATCTACGACCGGCCGAGTGTCGCCACCGTGGAGAAGGACGGTGGGAAGGGTCCCCTGACTGAGGCCGATCTCGCGTCGAACACCATTCTGATCGAGGCGATTCAAGCAGCCTTCCCCGACGACGCCATCCTCTCCGAGGAGACGGCCGATGCGCCGACCCGCCTGACGAACCGTCGCTGCTGGGTGATCGATCCCCTCGACGGCACGCGGGAGTTCACGGAGAAGGTGCCCCAGTTCGTGGTGAGCGTGGGCCTCGCGGTGGAGGGTCAGGCGGCCGTTGGGGTGTTGGTGAACCCCGCCACGGGCGAGGAGTTCACCGGCATCGTGGGCGAGGGAGCGACGTACAACGGCGCGCCTTGCCGCGTGACCGACAAGACCTCGCTCGAGGGCGCCCGGTTGCTCGTCAGCGCTTCGGAGACCAAGAAGGGCTGGTTCGACCATCTTAAAGGCGTTTGCATCACCGAGCCGATGGGCTCGGTGGCCTACAAGTTCGGCTTGGTGGCCGCTGGCCTCGCCGACGCGACCTTCACGCCGATGCCGCGCAACGAATGGGACCTGCTTGGCGGTGTCGCGTGCGTGCTCGCGGCGGGCGGGCGCTGCGGGGACGGCCAGGATCGGCCGTACACGTTCAACCGCCCGGACCCGTTGCACCACGGGGTGAACGGCAACAACGGTCACCTGCACGACGCGGTGCGGTCGCTGATGGCGGCCCGGGG
>JBEIFN010000257.1:0-4167 GCA_040382435.1 Alphaproteobacteria bacterium | reverse complement strand
CGAGGCCTCGGCCTCGATCGCGCGCGAGAGCCGACCGTCGATCCGCGCGAGGGCGCGCCCCCACGGAGCGGGCTCGAACAGCTCTTCGAGCCGCTCACGCACACGCGCACGCACCGACCCCTCCGCGAGCGCGACCGCGGCGGCGCGCAGCACGGCTTGACGCACGACGGGGATCATCGCGCCCTCGTGCCCGTCGACGTCGGGCGCGATGACCCGCACCTCGGTCCCGTCGCGGCGAAGCCCCAGCCGCACGCGTCCGAGCGGTCGTGGCGCGAGGCCCCACCGAAACAGGAACCCGCCGGGAATGTCGAGACCGGCGTCACCGTCGAGCTCCAGCGAGGTCAAGCACACCAGATCGGCCGGTGCCGCCAGCCGGTGCTCGGCGGCGATGGCATCCGCAGCGGCGATCAGCGCGGCGACCACCCGACCGATGCCGCCCTCCGGGATCGGCGGCGCGAGCGCGCGGGTGCGCTGGGCATCGACCGCGACGGTCGACAACATCGCCCAAGCCGCCTCGGCGGTCTCTTGACGGATCGGGTTGGGCGGCGGGCGTCCAGGCCCCTCACCATCGCCCTGCACGACCTGACGCAGCGTCTGGCGCCCGTACCAAGCCTCGGACGACGCGCGATCGCGCGGCAGCCCCACCTGCGCCGCGAGCAGCTCGAGCGCGCCGCCGATCTCCGAACCCGCGGCCCACGCTTCGATCGCCTCCGAGGTAGCCGGGAACGCCGGCGGCTTGTTCGTGGCCTCACCGACGCGGGTCGCGAGCCGGACCGCGACGACGCGCGCGAGCTCGGTCAACACACGGGCGCGCACGGTGGGTTCGACGACGCCCATGCCCGGGCCGCGGTCCATCGCCACGAGCAGCTCGCGCAGGCCGAGATCGCCACGCCACAGGCAGGCACGGTGGAAGCGCTCCAGATCGCTCGGCGCGAGGCGCGGGGGGTTGCGACGCCACTCCCGCGTCGACCAGCTCCCGCCGATCGGGCCAGCGGCCTCGAGCACATCGAGGAGCTCTCGGGGAGACGAGGGCGCGTAGGGGACGGCGAGCATGGACAGCCTCTGGGACCCGCCCGCCTAACCCATGGGCACCGTCTGTGGGAGGCCCCTGCGCACGTCAGGACCGAACCGCAACGCGATGCTCCAGCACGGCGTCAGGGCGCCGACGTCACCGTGAACGGCGCGCTGACGGCGACCTGCTCGCCATCGGGCGTCGGCAGACGGACCTCGATGGTCCAAGGGCCGCCCGTCAGGTCGACGCCGCCCGGGAGCGGGCTGCGCGGCGACAGGCGGAACGTCCACAGAAAGCTCCGCGACGTCCCCGGGGCGTCCGCCGAGGTGTACGCGGGCGAGACATCGAGCGCGACGTCCCAGTCCTGCTGATCGCTGGTGAAGGCGCGCCCCCCCGGACGCGCGACGGCGGTGCCCGTCGCGTCCAAGACGCGGGCGAGCGGCGCCCCGAGCCAGGGATCCCCCCCTTGCACCGAGAACGTCAGCACGGCGTCGGCGGGCACCTCGGAAGCCACCTCCGTCACCACAGCGCCGAGGTTCTGTGCAGGGTCGATGGTGTATGGCGTCGCGATGGTGTACGGAAAGGGCGTCAGCCGAGACGGCTCCTCGACCGCCGCGTTCGCACCGACAAAGGCGCCGTAGCGGTCAGCGACCTGTGCGGCGAGCCATGCGCCCTGCTTGGGACCCCACAGGGCGCCGGACGCCTCGTAGCCGCCGTACCACCAGTCCTCTTCGAGCAGGCTGTAGCCCAGGTAGTCCTGCGTGTAGCCGAGGAACAGCGCGTCTTGCATCGCTGGGTCGGCCGCGCGCATCGCGTCCATGATCGACTCGGCGAGGTGGGTCCCCGGCTCACCGGGGACGGTCACGAGGCTGAACGCACCGACGCGTCCGACCGTGACGTCGGCCTGGGTCGGCGCCGGGAAGGCCTCGGCGAACGGCACGCACACCTGGTCCAGCCCCTCCTGGTAGGCGGGCTCCTCGCAGCTCCCGGCGTCGTTGCCACAGTAGACGCCGCCGTAGGGATAGGGGAACTGATCCTCGGTGTAGCCGAGCAGCTCGCGGTTGATCGGCACCCGGTGTGTCGAGAGGCGGATGTCGGGCGTCTCGGTCCACGACAGCGACGGCCACGCCGCTTGCACCGCTGAAGAGACCGACGAGGCCGCGTGCCACATCCGCTCGTAGCCCTCGTCGCGGACGGCGGCGGCGCGCGTCGGGACCTCGGGGTCGGCCGGCGCCATGTCGGCGCCCCAGCTGTTGAACATCACGGCCATCACGGGGTGGTCGAACGCGTCCGCGACCGCCGTCTCGATGGCGCCGCTGACGTCCTGGCTCAGGTGCAGGTCGTCGATACCGAGCACCGTGCCGTGGATCGCGTAGGCCATCACGACCGCATCGACCTGTCCGTCGCGCTCGATCGCGAGCAGCGGGAGATCACCGCGTGTGTAGTCCTCACCGTCCTCGCAGCGGCGATCGTTGTGCGCGTCGTCGCACAAGCCCACGGCGGTGCCGAGCTTGGCAGGTCGCGCGTCTTCGACCGCGGCCACGATGGTGTCCGCGATCGTATCGACGAAGCGTTCGTAGAACTCGGGGAAGAACTTGTCGACGATGAAGTCGAAGAAGCTGCTTTGGTCGGTGCCGGTGTTGAGCACGCGACCCGGACCGGAGTGGGTGTGGGTCGCCCCGATGATCAGCGCATCGTCCATGTCGCGCCCGAGCCGCGCGCTGACCTCATCGACGATCGCGCCGCGAAGCTGCGCGAACACGCCAACCGCGTCCAAACGCACGAAGATCGCCTCAAAACCATCGCCACGGCTGAGCGCCACGACCTTGACGCCGGGGTGCCCCTGGATCTTCTTCGTGCCCGGGTAGATCTCCGAGAACGGAGACTGCGACGAGGGCGCACCAAACGGACCGAAGCCTGCCGTGCCGATCCCCACAGGTGCTGGCAGCCGGGCTTCGGCGATGCCCGCGACGAGCGCACCCGGCTCCGGCGGCGGCACCACCTCCGGCTCCTTGTCGCACGCGCCAAGTGCGATCCCAAAGCCCACCAACGCCCACTTCGCCACACCGCGCATACGCCCTCCGCAACGCCGCATCCTCGCGTCATTCCTCGATGAGGTCAAGGCCCGCCCAGCCCGCGGCGCCCTGCGGGGTCGTCACAACGTGGCAAGGCGGTGTCAACGTGGCGCGATCGCGCCCAACCCGCGGTATCCTTGCGCCGGTTCCCGGAGGCCCCATGCATCGCTCGTTGTTCCCCCTGTTGCTCGCCGCGTCGGCAACCAGCGCCGTGGCCGCACCCGCGGACGACGGCGGCCCCGCCTACATCGTCAACGGCGAGGTCGAGAGCGGCTACCCGAGCACGATGGCGATCGGGTTCGACGCGGGCGGGTTCCGCGCCTCGACCTGCACCGCAAGCCTGATCACGCCTCGGATCCTGCTCACCGCGGCGCACTGCTCGGAGGAGTACGCCAAGCAAGGCATCTCGATCGACCTGATCGTCCAGTTCGGGGCCGCCTTCCCCGGAAAGAACGTCGACAACGCCGACGCGATCAAGTTCGACGACCTGATCAACCACCCCGACTACCAAGGGATCACCGGCTTTGGAACCCCGGAGAACGACGTCAGCGTCGTGATTCTGGCCCGGGACGTCACCGACGTTGAGCCCGTGTGGTTCAACACCCGCCCGCTGCGCGATCGCGACCTCGGCACAAAGATCACGAGCGTCGGCTACGGCATCACCTCCGCCGCGACCCAGTCGGGCTCGGGCACCAAGCGCTCCGTCAAGCTGAAGATCTCCGACCTCGACGGCCAGTTCATCGTCGCGAACACGGCCGACAGCCCGATGGACGGCAACGTCTGCTCCGGCGACTCGGGCGGACCGCAGTACCACGTCGAGGACGACGGCCGTCTGCTGCAATGGAGCGTCCACTCCTGGGCCGACCAAGGTTGTTCCTTTACCTCTGGCTCGACCCGCACCGACCTGTTCGCCGAGTGGATCCTCGATCGCGTCGAGGAGGTCCATGGCACGCGCGACTTCTGCGAGATCACCTCGAAGTACGGCGACGGCGTCTGCGACGCGTACTGCGACACCCCCGATATCGACTGCGAGATCGGCGGCGGCGGCGGCGCGGCCGACACCGGGGGTGCAGGCGGCGG
>JBEIFN010000256.1:0-4180 GCA_040382435.1 Alphaproteobacteria bacterium | reverse complement strand
GCCCGCCGAGGAGGCACAGCCGTGGGTGGGTCCGAATGGTCAGATCATGCGGCGCCTCGAGCTGCACCTGCCCTACCACTGCCCCGAGCGCTGTATCTTCTGCTCCGAAGAGCACAGGATGGAGGCCTTCCATCCCTTTGATGTGACCTGGGCGCGCGTCGCGACCGTGCTCCGCACGCACGCCGCGCGGGGGGTGCAGGCGGTGCATCTCACGGGGGGCGAGCCGACCCTGCATCCGCAGTTCGTCGAGGTCTGCGTGCTCGCGCGCAAGCTGGGCATGCGCACGAGCGTGGGCACCATCGGCACGATGCTCTCCAAGCCGGCCTTCGCGGCGAAGGCGGTCCCCTGGCTCGACGAGGCGCTGTTCTCGATTCATGGTCCCAACGCCGAGATCCACGATGCGTTGACGCGTCGCGCTGGCAGCTTTGAGACGGTGACGCGCGCGTTGCGCAACGCGCTCGAGGTCAATCCGGGGTTCGGCGCGTTCGTGAACATCGTCGTGACGCGTCTGAACGTCGATCACCTCGGCGAGACGGTCGAGAAGGTGGCCGCTCTGGGCGCGAAGCTGATCGTCATCAGCAACACGACCCCCGAAGGTGGGGGCTTGGATCACTTCGACCAGATCGAGCTGCCGCTCGCCAAGCTCGCCGCGGTGATGCCCACACTCCCTGAGCGTGCGGGTGGCGCGATCGTCCGCTTCTTCGGGATGCCGATGTGCTTGCTCGCGCCGCACGAGTCGCTGAGCAACGACGTACATTGGGATCCGCGGGTCACGGTCGAATGGGGGCGCGAGCCCGGCAAGGTGGTCTTCCGGGACTTCTACAACTGGGAGCCGAACCGCAAGCGTGTGCACGTGGCGGCTTGCCAGGGCTGCACGCGCCGCGGCGTGTGCATGGGCGTCTACGACACCTACGCGGAGCGCTACGAGACGCCCGAACTGCGCCCCTACACCGAGGTTCGATGAGCCCTCGCCGCAGGGGCGGTGAGGCTCACTCTGCGGCGGGCAGGATGTAACGGAACGGCTGGCCGGTGATCGAGGCGTGGAACAGCCGGCGGAGCTCGTGGTGGCCGCGAGGGTTGGGGTGGATGCAGTCGTCGAGCATCCACAGCGTCATGTCGTCCATGTCGTGCTCGGGCACGTTCATGTCCATGTAGTTCCAACCATGGCCGAGGAAGTGGCCGCGGAGGTCGACGGCGGCGAACCCCTTCTCGGTGGCCATGTCGGCGACGGCCTGGTTGTAGTCCTCGAGGTAGGGCATCTTCTCGGCAAAGTCGATGCCGAAGAAGCAGTCGTCGTACTGGCCGATCCCGTCGGTGGGCTCGTAGACGTTGGTGACGTGGATGTAGACGCCATCGGGGAACTTGGCGGGGTCCTGCAGCCAGTCGATGATCTCACCGAGGTTGCCGAGCGTCTTGTCGACCACGACCTGGGCGTTGGCGAAGGGGACGAGCGCGGCCTGTAGATCGTTGCCGCCGATGGTGAAGACGATGACGGTCTCCCCTGAGACGGGGAAGGCGAGCTGCGACTCGAGGTCGCTGAGTTGGCTGAGCAGCAGCGTGTCGGTGGTGGCGCCGCCCACGCTCACATCGACGACCTCGGTGATCGACGGAAATGACGTCTGCAGGTCGACGTCGTCGAAGCCGGTCCAACGCGCGGTGTTCTCTTGCAGGATCGCCTTGTAGAGCTGGCGCTCCTCGTTGGTGCCGTCGCCGGCCGTGATCGAGTCGCCGAGGAAGATGATCCGGCTTGGGTTCGCGGGCACGTAGTCCGCGGGTGCGACGTTGGTGACGTCGTCGTCGATCGGTGGCAGGACGACGTCCGAGCCGGTGTCGGTGTCGGCCGGCGCGTCGGTGTCAGCGCTCGTGCCGCAGGCGGCGAGTGCGAGGAGGAAAAGGGGGGCGAGGCGAAGCATGCAGTCTCCAACGTGGCGCGATGATGCCCCTGAAACGTCGCGGTGGCAAGCCGGTGACGCCCGCTCGTGGGCCGAGGCGGTCGAAGATGGCGTCGATCCCTACGCGTTGGCGCGGTAGGACACGGCGACGGGGGAACGATGCGCGAGACCGCCACGAGCTACCTTTCGGTGTGGGACGGCACCCGCGCGGTATCGGTGCCGCCCGAAGCGTGGGGGCGGCTCGTCGCGGCCTACGCCGGTCCAGCTTGGGAGTTCGAGCAGCTCGACCAGATGGATGGGAGCTCGATGTTTATCTTTGGCGAGGTCGCCGCCGCGGGACGGGTCCGGTGGTCCTCGCTCGCGGCTGCGCAGACGCGCCCCGATCTGACCGACCCCGCCGCCGCGCGTCGGTACGCCGACACCGCTTGGCAGCACGGGCTGCTGGCATGGGAGGTGACCCCGGACGGCGAGTTCGTCGCGACCTGGGAAGCCTTCGCCGCGCATCACGGGCTGGACGCGACGCCCGGTGGTGCCGCGGCGCGCGACGCCTTGGGCGCGTGGCTCGCGCGCGGCTGACGAGCGTCAGGGAGGCGGCTCGCGCGTCCAGGTGCCGGTGTTGCCGTAGGCGTCGGTGACGACGGCGGCCTCGGGCGTAGCACCCTCGGGGAACGGGATCGCCGTCCGCCCACCGGCAGGAGGAGCTGCGGCGAACGTCTGCGTCGACGGGCTGCCCGCGACAGTCCACGTGACGGTCACGTCGCCGCGCAGGGGATTGTGGCCGCGGCTGTTGCCCTCCAGGTCGAGCAGGCGGGAGCCGTTGTCAGGACCTTCGATCGACGCGAGCAGGCCGGTCGCGTCGGCTTCCAGGCTTACGATCGCCGGCTCGAGGACGAACGGCTCGCTGCTGAAGGTGTAGGCCTCGGTCGCCCACGGCCACGTGGTCGATCCCCCGGTGTAGCGGTGACCGGTCACCGTCAGGCGGTAGGTGCCCAAGGCCAGCCCGGTGCGGTCGTCGCCGATGTGGCCGACGGCCTGCCAGATCGCCCAGTAGTAGTGCGTCTGGTCGGCGTCGCTCGGAAACAACGGGTCGGGTGTCCAGCCGACGATGAAGTCATGGTGCTGCTCGTCGACGACGCGCCCGCCCGGCGTCATCACCGGGGTCCATGCGCCGTCGTCCCCTTGGCGTTCGAGGACGATGCGTGTGTCGTCCACCGCGGGGTCGCCGCCGATCCAGCCGAGCTGCACCGTGCCGTTGACGCGCCGCAGGGTCGCAGGCACGGTCAGATCGAGGCCAAAACGCTCCGAGACGCCGTCGTAACGCTCGGGGATCCAGAAGTACGCGGGCACGGTCGCGTTGGTCAGGCGCGTGCCGGCACTCGGGGTCGTGTCGGGTTGCTCGGTCGGAAGCGGGTAGTCGGGGTAGACGTGCGGACCGGCAGCGGGGTCGTGACCTTCCTTGAGGTCGGTGGTCCCGAGCAGCGACTGGCCGTAGCCGAGCATCTGCTCCATGATGTACTCCCCACCAAGGGGACCCCAGAAGCTGATGTCGGGCTCGTAGCCGCCGCGCAGCCAGTCCTCGGGGATCAGCAGGTAGCCCTCGTGGTCGATGCTGTAGCCAAACGGGATCGCATGGTCAAAACCTAGCTCTGCCTTGGCGCGACGGCGGAACTGCTCGCCGTACATGTGGGTGACTTCGCCGGGGAAGAACCCGAACAGCACGTCCTCGACGCCCGTGGAGCCATCTGCGCTGCGGACGTTGACGCCTCCGAGGCGGCTCATCGTCGTGTAGACGCTCTCCATACCGTCCAAGGGGAGCGAGACCTCTTCGGGGGTCATGCGGAAGAACCCTTGGATCAACCCCTTGAGGAGGCTCACGTTCATGCAGCTCGTGTATTCGGCGGCGTCGGTGGGCATGCCACCGACGGGCAGATCGAAGTCGCCCGAACCACAGAAGGCCACGCCCCAGTCCGTGTTGAACTCGTCGAACGGCGAGAGCAGTTTGCCCTGATCGTCGTAGACGACGTCGTCGGCCTCGCGCTCGGGGTCGTAGGGGGGGTAGTACCAGTTCACCGCGCCATCTCGGCTCACCCGCACCCGATCGAGCGACATCGGGATGGCGCGCGACACCGTCTCCAGGCGGATCGGGGTGTCCGCGGTGGGGGTTGCCTCGCGCAGCGAGAGGATGACGTCCTTGGCGAGCAGGCCAAGAGACTCCATGCGGGCGTAGTCGTTGTCGTCTTCCTTGCCCCGGACGCTCGCGTCTCCTGCGGAGGTCTGGAGGTACATCG
>JBEIFN010000255.1:0-4185 GCA_040382435.1 Alphaproteobacteria bacterium | reverse complement strand
CAGCTCGCCGCCCACATCACCGATCGCGCTCGCCTCTTGAACGGCCGCGAGCGCGAGCCCGCGTCGGGCCTGTGCTGCGTTGTCCCGCTCGCCCGCCGCGTCAAACCCCGACGCCGCCTCCGCGAAGGCCGCGTGCGCGGCCGACCAAGCACCCGCCTTGAACGCAGCTTCGCCCTTCTGCCAGGCCGCACGCGCCGCGACGAAGGCGGCCTGCGGCGCCAACACGTCGCTCAACCCCAGCGCGGAGGCCACCTCGGCGGCGCGCGATGCCGGTTGGAACGTCCGCAGCAACTCCGCCGCGTTGCCCTCGGCGACCTCGCGAAGCTCGCGCGCCAAGTCCCCGTCTGCGCGGCCCGCCACCCGCGCCGCGGCCGCGAAGGCTGCCAGCGCCTCCTCCGTCGCGCCCCGACGTGCCAGACCGAGACCGAGTCCGATGTCGAGGTGCACCGAGCCCAACGGGTCTTGGGCCGCTCGGAACGCTGCCTCGGCGGCAGCGCGCAGCCGCGACGGGTCCGCCCCGAGCGCAGCCATCGCCAGAACGCCATCCACGCCCACCCTCCCCGCCTCCGCCGCCAAACCGAGACGCTGCCACCCCGACACCAGCGCCAGCCACCGCTCCGCGTCCGCCGCCCCCCGCGCCGCAGCCAACCCGACGACGAGCTCGTCGATTCTCAGCCCCACCGTCGGGTCGGCGTGGCGGGCACCGACCGTGGTCGCCCGCGCCAACGCCGCGTCTGCGACCGCCAACTCTCCCGACAACAGCGCCAGCTGTCCCTCGCGAACAGCGACCGCCGCGATCTCCGACCTCAAGCCCGTCCCCTCCAGCCGCGCCGCTGCCGTGGCGAGCGCGGTGGCGGCCTGGGTCGTCTGGCCCGACAGCGCATGCGCCGTCGCGACCTCTTGCCATGCCGCGACCTCCTCCCGGACCAAGCCCACCGCACGCGCGGTCGTCGCGGCCCGCATGGCGCTCGACAGGCTGGCGACCAAGCGCCCCTCGGCGCGATCGACCAGCGCCGCTCCGAGCGCCGCGATCACGTCGGCGCGCGCGGTCCCGCCGCCCAGCGACGCCACGAGTCGACGCGCCGCCTCACGGTCTCCCCGACCGAGCGCACGCGAGACCTCCAACAAGCTGTCTCCAGCCCCCTCTCCCTTCGCCCGCGCGAGCTGCGCCTCCGCCGCCGCCGCGAGCAGGGCATCGGGCAGGTCCGTCGCGCGCCGACGCGCCTCCTCCCACGCCGTCGTCGCGCCCGCGCCGTCCCCGAGGTCCCAGCGCGCCTGGCCCTCCATCAACGCCACGCGCGCGAGCAGACGCGGATCCCGGCTCCCCGCCCGCGCACGTCCGAGCGAAGCCAGACCTTCCTGGGTGCGACCTCGATCGACGGCGATCATGCCCTCGAGCGCGAGCGCGGCCGCCAACCCACGGTCGCGGGCCAGCGCGGCGGCGCATGCTTGCTCGGCAGCGATCAGCTCACCCGCCAGATAGCGCGCCGCAGCCGCCTGATAATCAAGGTCTGCGTCGGGAAACGCGCCCGCGGCACGCCCATACGCCTCGGCGGCGAGCGCGGGCTTGCCCGCGAGGAGCGCCTCAGCCCCCGCGACCACATCCCCCTGAGCACCAGCCGGGACCCGCGCCGTCTGATCGGTGCCGACGAGCACGATCTGAACGTCGTCCGGAGACGCCCACGCCAGCCACCCCGCCGCCCACCAACCGATCATCCTCGCCTCCCTGAACGCCCTACTACACCGGCGTCGGCCCGAGCGCGGATCCACGACACGCCGCGACGGCATGCTCAGGCGGGAAGCGTTACGCGTCCCCTTCCGGAGGTCGTCATGTCTGCCCGCGAGCGCGTCCCCAACGCCGACTCCGCCATCACCCGAACGCCGTTCCCGAGCAGCCGCAAGGTCTACGTGGCGGGCACCTTGTTCCCCGAAATCTCGGTCCCGATGCGCGAGATCGCGCAGTCACCCACCAAGACCAAGGACGGCCTCGTCCCCAACCCGCCCGTCACGGTCTACGACACCAGCGGCCCCTACAGCGACCCCGACGTCGCGATCGACGTCCACCGCGGCCTCGCGCCGCTGCGTGCGCCCTGGATCGCAGCGCGGGGCGACGTCGAAGCGCTGCCGGGCGTCTCCTCGACCTACGGCCAGCAACGACTCGCCGACCCGAAGCTCGCTCCGATCCGCATGAAAGTCGAGCCAACCCCCGTGCGCGGCCGCGCTGGCGCCCACGTGAGCCAACTGGCCTACGCCAAGCGCGGCATCATCACCGCGGAGATGGAATACGTCGCCATCCGCGAGAACCAGCGCCGCGCCTCGATCGCCGAGCAGATCCGCGTGCAGCATCCGGGGAGGTCGTTCGGCGCGAGCATCCCCGCCGTGGTGACGCCGGAGTTCGTGCGCGACGAGATCGCCCGCGGCCGCGCGATCCTGCCGACCAACGTCAACCATCCCGAGCTCGAGCCGATGATCATCGGCCGCAACTTCCTCGTCAAGATCAACGCCAACATCGGCAATTCGGCCGTGACGAGCTCGATCGAGGAAGAAGTCGAGAAGCTGGTCTGGTCGATCCGTTGGGGCGCCGACACCGTCATGGACCTCTCGACCGGACCGAACATCCACGAAACCCGGGCCTGGATCCTCCGCAACAGCCCGGTGCCGATCGGGACGGTGCCCGTCTACCAAGCGCTCGAGAAGGTCGGCGGCAAGGCGGAAGACCTCACCTGGGAGATCTTCCGCGACACGCTGATCGAGCAGTGCGAGCAAGGCGTCGACTACTTCACCATTCACGCCGGCGTGCTGCTCCCCTTCATCCCGTTGACGGCCAAGCGGCTCACCGGCATCGTCAGCCGCGGCGGCTCGATCATGGCGAAGTGGTGTCTGGCCCACCACAAAGAGAACTTCGCCTACACCCACTGGGATGAGATCTGCGAGATCATGGCCGCCTACGGCGTCTCCTTCTCGATCGGCGACGGCCTGCGTCCCGGATGCATCGCCGACGCCAACGACGAGGCCCAGTTCGCAGAGCTAAAGGTCCAAGGCGAGCTGACGCGACGGGCTTGGGCGCACGACGTCCAGGTCATGAACGAAGGACCGGGACACGTGCCGATGCACATGATCCAAGAGAACATGGAAAAGCAGCTCGCTTGGTGCGACGAGGCGCCGTTCTACACGCTCGGCCCGCTCACCACCGACATCGCGCCCGGGTACGACCACATCACGTCCGGCATCGGTGCTGCGATGATCGGCTGGTTCGGCTGCGCCATGCTCTGCTACGTCACGCCCAAGGAGCACCTTGGGCTACCCGACAAGGACGACGTCCGCGAAGGGGTGGTCACCTACAAACTCGCCGCGCACGCCGCCGATCTCGCGAAGGGGCACCCCGGTGCGCAGTACCGCGACGACGCGCTCAGCAAGGCGCGCTTCGAGTTTCGTTGGCTCGACCAGTTCAACCTCGGCCTCGATCCCGAAAAGGCCAAGGCCTTCCACGACGCGACCCTGCCCGCCGAGGGTGCCAAGCTCGCCCACTTCTGCAGCATGTGCGGGCCAAAGTTCTGCTCCATGCACCTCACGCAGGAGATCCGCGACGCTGCGGCAGCGTCCGACGCCGAAGCGGGCATGGCGAGCCAAGCCGAACGGTTCCTCGGGGAAGGTGCCGAGCTGTACCGCCCCGTCTAGGGCCTCAAACGACGACGGCGCCGCGCCCCGAAGGGTGCGACGCCGGTGACGACCTCGAACGCGGCGAGACCGCGACGCCTACTTGTTGTAGCGGTAGCTCGTGTAGCTCGCGTCCATCCGAGCATCCTGGCCCGTCGAGAACCGGTCCATGCAGACGTCGTCGGTGTAGTCCATGAAGTTGGTGATCGGGTCGGCCGCACCGCCCGTGCACGTGTCGCGCCCCACCGGGCACCCGTAGGCCGCGCTGCGCTCCGCCGGCGTGTCGGCGACCAGATCGCGGTCGCGGCACCCGCCCTCGAAGGTGTGGTACAGCCCCATCCAGTGACCAACTTCGTGGGTCGCCGTGTCGCCCTCGTTGTAGGGCGCGGCCGAGCCACCCGGCTCACTGCCCGTCAACAGCACAACGCCGTCCATCTTCGGGTTCGTGGCGTACGAGCTGGGGAAGGTCGCCCAGCCGAGCAGGCCGCCGCCGATGTTGGCGAAGTACAGGTTGAGATCGTCGGCCGT
>JBEIFN010000254.1:0-4188 GCA_040382435.1 Alphaproteobacteria bacterium | reverse complement strand
GCGGCTACGCCCCTCATCCACCCGGTAGAAGCGCTCGAAGATCCGATCGAGATGGTGCGCGGCGATCCCGCATCCGGTGTCGATGACGTCGACCGCCACGGCCTCGTCCTCCTCACGCGCGACCACACGCACCTGTCCGCCTGATGGGGTGAAGCGCAACGCATTTTGGACGAGGTTGGCGACGACGGTGCCCGTGGACGGCCCGTGCAGCGGCACGATCCGGTCGGGCTCGATGTCGACGGTCAGCATCACGTTCCTCCGTTTGGCGAGCTCGAACGCCGTCGCCAACGACTCGAGGACCACGCTGCGCAGCGGCATCGGTTCGAGCGCGAAGCCCTGGAACCGTGTCTCCGCGCGATAGAGCGTCAGCAGGTCGTCGAACAGGCGACGCAACCGGTTGCCGCTCCGCTCGAGCGCCTCGACCATGCTCCGCTGGTCGGCCGTGAGCGCGCGGTCGTCGAGCAGCGCCTCGACATAGCCGAGCAGGATCGCGACCGGCGTCCGAAGCTCATGGCTCACATTGGCCACGAACTGCGTCCGCGCCCGCTCCGTGCGCTTGGACTCCGACTCATCGCGCACGAGGACCATCACCCCTGCGTCGACGGGTGCCGCTTCGAGCGCGATGTCGAGGTCGCCGACGGAGGCCGTCCGACGCGCGGTCGCTTCTCCGGCCTGCACGGCCGCCACGACATCGAGCAGCTCGGCGACGGGGAAGACCTCGAGCAGGCTCGCGCCGCGAGGCGAACGGCGGGGGGGCAACAACCGCGTCGCCGCAGCGTTCACCCGCTCGATCGTGCCCGCTCGATCCAACAGCAACACCCCCACAGGCGCTGCGTCGATCAGGCGCTCCCCTCGCTCGGCCGTGCGCTGGGCCGTGCGGAGGATCCGCCGCAAATCCCCCTCACGCACCGCCTCTTCGTGTCGTTGTCCGGCGTCTCTCGCTCGCAGGACCTCCACGACCGGGTCCACGTCACCCTCCGCGGGCAGGGCCGGTGCAGCGAGCAGCCCCATGACCCGCCGCTGTTCCGCGACGCGCGCCGACTCGGCGACCCACGCAGCCGCGATCCCAAGGCCAAGCACGCACCAAGGCGCGGCCGCGGGCACCCCCCACACGACGGCGGCGAGACCGGCCGTCAGGCCGAGCCACGCGCCGCGGCGGACCAGCACCTCGACGAACGTCACCCGTTCGACCCACCCTCGGGCGCGATCTGGAACCGGTAGCCAACGCCCCGCACCGTCTCGATGTACCGTGAGGCGGCACCGATCTTCTCACGCAAGCGCTTGACGTGCGTGTCGACGGTTCGGGTGTTGAGATCGGGGGGCATGTCCCAGACGTCCTCGAGGAGCGTACCCCGTGTTTGCACCCGCCCGGGCCGACGCGCAAGCGTGACCAGCAATCGGAACTCCGTGGCGGTCAGGATGATCTCGTCGCCCTCGACCCAGACGCGGTGTGCCGACTCATCCACGCGCAGGAGCGGGAACTCGAGACTTGGCTCAGAGGCTGCCTCGGGCGGTGCCGACGCCGGGCGCTCCGCCAGCCGGGCGCGGATCCGCAGCGTGAGCTCTCGGAGCGAGAGGTTGGCCTTCACGACGTAGTCGTCGGCCCCCACCTCGAAGCCGACGACGCGGTCGATCTCCTCGCCGCGCGCCGACAGGATGAGCACCGGCGTCCGTCCGCGACCCGGCATCGCGCGGATCCGACGGCACACCTCGGTGCCGCTGATGTCGGGAAGCATCAGGTCGAGCAGCACCAACGCCGGACGAGACGCCTCGTACAACTCCAGCGCCTCCCGACCCGTCGCCGCGCGAACGGTCGAGAACCCCTCTCGCCGCAGGTGAAGGTCGAGCAAACCGAGAAGGTCCTCTTCGTCTTCCACGATCAGAATGGGCCCGGGGCTCTGCATGGAACCTCCGCGACATCCTTACTCCCCCGTTTCCCTGTCTGCCCAGCCCGGCGCGCAGGCGTGACCGCTCTGTCACCGAGACGTCGCGAAGCGGCGGACCGCGGCACACCTCGACAGAGGGCCGTCAGGAAGGCAAAGACCTACGCTCGGGAGGCGTCGGTGCGCCGTTGGATCGCCCAAGCGATGCTGATCGTGGCGGGATTTGTGGCGACGTTGGGCTACGCCCCGCCGAGCCACGCGGCCTCGTTCGATCCCCAGCTTCGTTGGCGCACCCTCGAGACGGCACACTTTCGCATCCACTTCCACCAAGGCCTCGCGCAGGTCGCCGACGAGCTGTCGCGGAGCGCGGAGGAGATCTACGCGACCTTGTCCGTCGAGTTGCGGTGGGGCCTTCGCCTCAAGACCGACGTCGTGCTCATCGACCCGACCGACCGCGCCAACGGCTACGCCACTGCCGTCCCGTACAACGCGATCACGATCTTCGTCACCGGTCCGACCGAAGACAGCACGTTGTCGCTGTACGAGGACTGGACCGACGCCATCTTTACGCACGAGCTCACCCACGTCCTTCACCTCGAGAGCGCGCACGGCATCGTGCGGGCAGCCCAGGCCGTCGTCGGCCGCATTGCGAGCACCAACAGCGTCAGCCCATGGTGGATGGTCGAGGGCCTCGCCACCTTCCAAGAGACGCGCCACACGGCCGGCGGGCGCGGACGCAACCCCTACGTCGACATGGTCCACCGCACGGCCGTCCTCGAAGACGCATGGCCGCGTCTGGGCAGTCTCGACGGCCTTCAGGCCCGCCTCCCCGCCGGAAACCTCCGGTATCTCTTTGGCCAGGACTTCCTTCAATGGGTCGCGGACCACCACGGCGAGGACGCTTGGACGCGCTGGGTGCAGACCTATGGCAGCCACATCCCCTACCTGTTGCCGGCGGTACCGGTCTTCGGCGAGTCCCTCCCGTCGATGGCCGGACGATGGCGGCGCGACCGCATCGCCGAGCACAGCGCGACGATTCAAGCGGTCACCGCCCGCGGCTTACTCGAAGGCGAGCGCGTCAGCGCGCCCGGATCGTCGTGCTCGGCGCCCGCGGTCGCCCCCAACGGCGAGCGCGTGGTCTGGAGCTGCAGCAGCATCCGAACCGGCAGCTCGCTGTGGCTCGCCAACGGCGACGGCAGCGAGGCCAAGAAGATCAAGCAGGACTTCGGTGCGCGCTCGTTCACCTGGCGGGCCGATAGCCGCGCGTTCGTCTACGCCGGGCTCCACGTCGTCAACCGCTTCAACACAACCTCCGACATCTACTTGTTCGACGTCGAGAAGAAGTCGACCAAGGCGCTGACGAACGGAGCGCGCGCCCGTGACCCGGACTTCAGCCCGGGCGGAGAACGCTTGGTCGTCGTGACGAACCGCGCGCAGAACAACCAGCTCGAGGTGCTCACCGTCGACCAGCGACGCACCGCGCTGACCTCGTTCCACGACCACACGCAGATCGGCACGCCGCGGCACGACCCCACCGGGACCTTGCTCGTGGCCTCGATGTGGATCGACGGCCAGCGAGATCTGTGGCTGCTCGACGCCCGCACGGGCGAACGCCTGCGCCGACTGACCGCCGACGCCGCCAACGACCGCGAACCCACGTGGGGTCCCGACGGGCGGACCGTCTACTTCTCGTCCGACCGCACCGGGATTCCCAACATCTTCGCGATCGACCTCACGACCGAGCAACTGTTCCAAGTGACGAACGTCCGCACCGGCGCCCAGCGGCCGGCGGTCCACCCCTCCGCGCCGTGGCTTTTCTACGACAAGTACGCGCAGGACGGCTGGCAGGTCCATCGCTTGGCCCTGAATCGCGCCACGTGGCGGCCCGCAGGTCGGATCGCGTCCCCTTGGGGAGCGCCGGCGATCGCCTCGCTGTGGCAGCGCGACGACCCGGTCCAAGGCACGCCCTCGCACGACCTCACGCTGCCGACGGCGGGACCGACCGGCCGTGGGGGCTCGGCGGCGGTCAACGCATCGCCCGCCGCCGACCAAGACGCTGGCGGCACCGACAACTTCCAGATCACCAAGGCCAAGGACTTCTTCGGCAAGGAAGAGGACTACCCCTTCCTCGTCCCGCCCAAGCGGACCACGCCCGGCCCGAGCTTGCTGCCGCGCTACGTCTACCCGGGCGTCGCATTGACGCCGCGCCTCCCCGTCACGCCCCAAACGCCCGCGACGACCTTCTTTCAGGGCTTGCCCGCGCCGTTGAACATCCCGGGCCTACAGCTCTCTGGAGCCACCGGCG
>JBEIFN010000253.1:0-4201 GCA_040382435.1 Alphaproteobacteria bacterium | reverse complement strand
CGCAGCGTCGCCGTCTACGTCGAAGTCCCCAGCGGCGCGCGCTGGCGACGGGCCGCCGCGTGGGTCGCCCCTCGCGACGACGCCCCGGTCGACTTGTCGCCGGCGGTCGACGCGACGAGTCAGTGGCGGCTACGCGCCGACCTCGCCGCGGACGACCTTCGGCCGCTCGGCTCGCCCTCCGCCGGCGCGATCGTCCTTTGGCACGCCGACGGATCCGACGGATGGACGCGCGAGGAGGCCGCGGCCCTGGCCGATCTCGAAGGCTGGCTCGGGCGGCGCCTCGTCCACCTCCAAGCCGCCCGGCGCGACGAAGGCAGCCGACGACTGGCGGCGATCGGCGCGATGAGCGCAGGCCTCGCGCACGAGATCCGCAACCCCCTCGCCGGGATCCACGGGGCCGCCCAGGTCCTCGAAGGCGAAGGCCTCACCGCCGAGGGCCGCGCGATGGTCGAGGTCATCCTCACCGAGAGCGCGCGGCTCCAACAGGTCGTCAGCCGCGTCCTCGACCTCTCGCGTCCGATCCGCGTGCAACCCCGCCCCAGCGACCTCAATGCCATCGTCGAGCACGCGGTCCGCGTCGTCCGCGTCGGCGGTCTCCCACCCGACGCCCAGCTGACCTTCACGCCAGCAACCGATATCGAGACTTTGTCGCTCGACCCGGACCCCTTGGTCGCGGCCGTCCTCAACCTCGTTCGGAACGCCGTCGAAGCCGCAGGGCCAGGTGGTCGCGTCGACGTCCGCTGCGAACGCGTTGGCGCGGGCGCGGTCTTCACCGTCAGCGATGACGGTCCCGGTCTCGCCGATGACGTGCGCGCCCAGCTTTTCACGCCGTTCTTCACCACCCGACCGACCGGCACCGGGCTCGGTCTGGTCATCGCCCGGCGGATCCTCGAAGCCCACGGCGGACGACTCGATGCAGATCCGCGCGGAAGCTCAGGGACGGTGTTTCGTGGCTACTTGCCAGCGGCAGAGTCGCCGACCGACACGGCGGGCGACGAGACGACGTCCGGCGGGGGAGCCCAGGCCTCGGGCCCCTCGTAGCCGACTTCGAGCGTGGGCTCCTCCGCGTCCCCGATGCGGCCTGTCCCCGGCACCCAACGCGTGGCGTCGAACGGCTGCGTGTCGACGTGCATCGCGCGCGGGATGGTGAGGAAGCGGAGCAGATCGAGGTCGCCCGACATACCGTTCGATGCGCGCCCCAGACCCACGCCCGGAAGCCGGAACGACGCCCCGATCGGCCCACGGTTGACGTACACCGTCCCAGCCGTCAGGCGACCCGCGAGCTCGAGCGCACTCACCCCTTCGCGATCGGCGTGGATCGACGTCGCGAGACGCCAAGCGAGCTTCTCGTGCAGGCGTACGGCCTCGTCCACGCCATCGACCGGGTAGACGCGCACGATCGGCCCGACCGGCTCGTCATCGAGCGCGCCACCGCCTTCCACGACATGCACGACGGGGCGAACGTAGAACCCCCGCCGACCGGGCACTTCGACAGGGCCTTCCTCCATCGCCGAGCGGTGCCCCGCGACGACGCCGGCGTCCACCGCGCGGCGGAAACGGACACGCTGTGCGTCGGAGACCAACGGCCCGAGGAAGACGCCGCGATCCAGGCCGTAGCCGACCGTCAGCGCCTGTGTCCGCGCGACGAACCGCGAGAGGAAGGCGTCGAGAATACGACGTTCGACGAAGATCCGCGCGGTGTTGTCGTGACGCTGCCCCGTCGTCGCGAAGGCCCCGACCGATAGATCGTACGCCGCGCGATCGAGGTCGGCGTCCGGAAGGACAAACGACGCGCTCTTCCCTCCGCATTGGAAGCCCACCGCCAGTTCGGGCCGCGGCCCGGTCGCCCGGGTCACGGCGGCCGCCGTCTCGTGCCGTCCGAGGAACAACAGCGCATCCAAACCAGGATGCCCGGCAAGCCGCTGGCCCACCGTCGCGCCTGAACCCTGAACCAAGTTGAAGACGCCTCGGGGGAGACGGCACCGATCGATCACGACGGCGAGAGCTTGCCCCACGCCCGTCGCGAACTTGGACGGCTTCCACACCACGGTATTGCCGGCGACGATGGCCGCGACCACATGAAGAACCGGCATCAGCAGCGACGAGACGGACGGCGTCAGCAAGCCCACGACGCCGCGCGGCCGCGGTACGCTCCAAGCGACCCCCTGCCGGACGATGCGCGGCTGCATCCGCGCCGCACCCTCCCGGGCGAGCAACCGACACGCACGGATGGCCGAGCGGACCTCCTCGCTGGCCTCCCACACCGGCTTGCCCGACTCCCGCGCGATGAGGACGGCGAGCGCGTCCGCCTCCTCCTCAAGCCGCTCGGCGACGACCCGCGCTACGCCCAGCCGTTCTTCGACCGCGTGAGACGCCCAGCGAACCTTGGCCTCTACGGCAGCACCGACGGCGTGGTCGACGGAGACGAGTCGGAACGGCGTCCGGCCCAGATCATCGGCGCGGTCGCCTGGGTTGAGGCCCGCGATCCAGCCGTCCACCTGGGCAGACCGGACCCACGAGCCCCAGATGAAATCGCCGCGTCGCCAAAGCGGATCGGTCGCGTCCACGCCCGCGTCCCCCAACGTGCCCACCCTACCACGTCCGGTGGCCGCCGACCGCGTCGGTGCTTAGACGCTTCGCGCCGGAGGACCGATGGGCAACGAGTCAAATGCACGCTTCGCGACGCGCGCCATCCACGCGGGGCAACACCCGGAGCCGACCACGGGCGCCGTGATGCCTCCGGTGTTTCAGACCAGCACCTACGCCCAGCCCTGGCCCGCACAGCACACGGGCTACGAGTACGCGCGCACGCACAACCCCACGCGCGAGGCGATGGAGCGTTGCATCGCCAACCTCGAGAGCGCGACGCACGGCATCGCCTTTGGCTCGGGCCTGGCAGCCACCGAATGCGTGATGCACCTGCTCCCACCCAACCCCCGGGTGGTCTGCGGCGACGACGTCTACGGCGGCACCTGGCGCCTGTTCAACCGCGTGTTCGCACCCCGTGGGCACCAGTTCACCTTCGTCGACTTCGACACCGCCGACCTCTCGACCGCGATCCCCGAAGGCACCGACCTCGTCTGGCTGGAGTCGCCCACCAACCCGCTGCTCAAGATCACCGACATCGCCGCGGTCGCCGCCCGATGCAAGGCCGTCGGCGCCCTGCTCGCGGTCGACAACACCTTCGCGACGCCGTACTTTCAACGCCCCATCGAGCTCGGCGCTGACATCGTCGTCCACAGCCTCACCAAGTACCTCAACGGCCACTCCGACGTCGTCGGCGGCATCCTGCTCACGGCCAACGACGACCTCCACGCGCGCATCCGCTTCCTGCAGAACGCCGTCGGCGCCGTCCCCGGCCCGTGGGACACGTGGTTGGTGCTGCGTGGGGTCAAGACGCTCGCCCTGCGCATGGAACGTCACCAGGCCAACGCACAACGCATCGTCGCGTGGCTCGTCGACCACCCCGAGATCGAGCGCGTCCACTACCCGATGCACCCCTCCCACCCGCAGTACGAGGTCGCGAAGCGACAGATGTCGGGCTTCGGCGGCATGATCAGCTTTGTGCTCAAAGGCAGCCTCGAACGCGCCGAGCGCTTCTGCGCCAGCACGAAGCTCTTCACCTGCGCCGAGAGCTTGGGAGGCGTGGAGTCGTTGATCGAGCTGCCCGCCGCGATGACGCACGCCTCCGTCCCGGTCGACGAGCGGCGCGCCCGCGGCATCGCCGACGGGCTGATCCGGCTCAGCGTGGGCGTCGAGGACGTCGAGGACCTGCTGGCGGATCTGGCCCAGGCGTTGGTCGCCAGCCACGGCTGAGCCAGCAACTGCGGTACACTGTGGCAGAGAGGCGAGCGATGCGCGTCGTGACGGCGATCGGGATGGCGTGGGCGCTGGCGGGGTGCGGTCGGCTCAAGGAGCTGCTCGATCCACCGGAGCCCAACTGCGACCCGCGCGGCGCCTTCTACCCCGACGCAGACGGGGATGGCGTCGGCGACGTCGGCGCTGTCTACATCGGCTGTGAGGCCCCCGAAGGCTACGTGGCGATTCCTCCGCCGCTCGACACCGACACGGCGAGCGATACGCCCGCGGATACGCCCGCCGATACGCCCGTCGACACCCCCGCAGACCCCCTCGGGGACACTTCGCCATGACGACGACGCCCCTCGCAGGGCTACCACGCGACGGAACGGCGATGGTTCGG
>JBEIFN010000252.1:0-4250 GCA_040382435.1 Alphaproteobacteria bacterium | reverse complement strand
TCTCGAGCCCAGACACGATCGACGGCTTCATGACGCTGATCATGCGGATGAACGCCTTCGGGTTCTTGTTCCTCGCCACGTGGATGATCGCGCGTCGCACGCGGATCGCCGCGGCGCGCGCGGCCGCTGAGGCTGCACCCGCGCTGCCCGCACGCCGGGAGGTCGGTGCATGAACACGGCGATCGGCTCTGGCGTCGTCGAGGGTGGCGGCTTCTACATCGCACTCGCGTGGGGCGTCGCGTGGGTCGCGCTCAGCGTGTACGCTGCCACCCTGTTCGCCCGACGTCCTCCCGGAGGTCCACGATGAACATCGCACTCCAACGAAAGCTCGCAGCGCTGGTCGCCATCGCCACCGTCGTCGGCGTCCTCGGGTGGCTGAGCTTTGGGACGATGGGCGAAGACCTCGTCTACTACTGGTCGCCGGCAGAGCTCGTCGCCAAGGGCGACGCCGCCCGCGACGCCACAGTCCGCCTCGGCGGCCTCGTCGAAGCAGGTAGCGTCGAGTGGAACCCCGACTCGCAGCGTCTGGCCTTCCGCCTGACCGACGGCGCCCAGAGCGTGCCGTGCGTCGGACAAGGTGCGCCGCCTCAGATGTTCCGCGAGGGCATCGGAGCCGTCGTCGAGGGTCGCCTCGACGGCGAAGGGGTCTTCCGGACGAGCAACGTGCTGATCAAGCACAGCAACGAGTACCGCGCGCCAGCCGACGGCGAACGCCCGCAAGAGATGTACAAGAGCCTGATGCCGCCGGAGGGCACGTGACCCCAGAGATCGGCACCGGCCTCGTGATGGCCAGCCTCGTGGCCGCCGCAGCGGGGAGCGCGCTCGGGTTCCAAGCCGGAGCCCGCCAGTCGCTGGCACTGCTCGACGCATCGCGGCGCGCGGCCCTGACCTTCGCAGGCCTCATGATCCTGGCCAACCTCGTGATGGTGGGCGCGCTCCTCAACCACGACTTCTCGGTCAAGTACGTCGCCGAGGTCGGCAGCCTCACCACGCCCATTCCGTTCACGATCGTCAGCCTCTGGGCCAGCCTCGACGGGTCGATCCTGTTTTGGGGTGGGATCCTCGGCGTGTACGTGCTGGTGTTCACACGGTCACTCGCCCATCGGCACCGCGAGTACATGCCGTGGACCCTCGGCGTGCTGCTCGCGACCTGCGTGTTTTTTGCGCTGCTGGTCGCCGGCGTCGCCAACCCGTTCGAACGGGTGCCCAGCCCGCCGACCGACGGCCCCGGACCGAACCCGCTGCTGCAGAACCACTGGCTGATGATCGTCCACCCCCCAACGCTCTACTTGGGCTACGTCGGGATGGTGGTCCCGTTCTCGATGATCTGCGCCGCCTTGTTCGCGGGCCGGCTCGAAGACGGCTGGATGGTGCCGCTGCGGCGATGGATGCTCGTCCCATGGACGTTCCTGACCATCGGGATCGTGCTCGGCGGCTGGTGGTCCTACGGCGTGCTCGGCTGGGGCGGCTACTGGGCGTGGGACCCGGTCGAAAACGCCTCCTTCCACCCATGGCTCACCGGGACCGCGTTCCTCCACTCCGCGATGGTCTTCCAAAAGCGCGGTGGTCTGAGGATTTGGACGCTCGCGCTCGGCATGGCCACCTTCCTGCTCACGCTGGTCGGCACCTTCATGACGCGTTCGGGCGTCTTCAACTCCGTCCACAGCTTCACGCAGTCCCCGATCGGACCGGTCTTCCTCGCGTTCATCGCGATCGTGCTGCTGTTCTCGGTCGTGCTGCTCGCCACGCGCGAGCACCTGCTCGTCGTCGAAGACGACCACGCCGAGACGACGACGATGTCCGGGGTGTTCGGCTTCGAGGTGCCGCTGCTGTCGCGTGAAGCGGCGCTGCTCGCGCAGAACGCCCTGTTCACGGTGTTCACGTTCACGGTGCTGCTGGGAACCCTCTACCCGCTGATCGCCGAAGCCGTCGATGGCCGCAAGGTCAGCCTCGGGGAGCCGTACTTCGACCGCTGGGCGTTGCCGCTCGGATTGCTGATGGTGTTCCTGATGGGGATCGGCCCCGCGCTCCCTTGGGGACGGATGTCCACCGCGCGCGTCGCCCCACGGCTCGGCGTCCCCGCGCTGATGGGCCTCGTCTTCGCCTCCCCCTTCGCACTCGCGGGCTTCACGAGCCCCGTCGTCCTCGCGACGCTCGCCCTGTGCGGCTTTGCGATCGCGGTCCACGCCCTCGAGTTCTGGACCCCGTGGCGTGCGCGCGCGGCCAAGGAAGGCTGGGGGTTGGCGGCTCGGACGGTGTTCCGTCGCACCCGCAAGCGGTGGGGTGGCCACATCGCTCACCACGGCGTGGCGCTGCTCGTGATCACCATCGCGCTGAGCAAGGGGTACAAGCAGGAGCAGGACGTCACGCTTCACCCCGGTGAAGCGGCGTCGATCGGGCGCCACACGGTGCGCTACCTCGGCTCGGACCTCTCCGAGGAGCCGCACCGCACGAGCGTCGGCGCGAACTTTGCCGTGGTCGACGGCGACACCGCGCTGGCTCGCATGCGCCCGCACCTCAACTACTACCCGACGCAGCGCGAACCCATCTACACGCCCGAGGTGTACAGCACGGTGCGCGACGACCTCTACCTGTCGATCGTCGAGATCGACAAGGACGGCGCCTACGTCGTCCTCCGGATGATCGCGATGCCCGGCATGTTGTGGATGTGGCTCGCCGGCGGCGTCATTCTGCTCGGCTCGCTGATCGTCGTGTGGCCCGATGCGCGACGCGCGACGCGCCTGTCCGCCCCCTCGGCCGTCGCAACGGAGACCCCTGCATGAACGCACCCGCGCGCCGCGGCGTCAACTGGACCGTTCTCGCGGTCGGACTCGCCGTCACCGTCCCGTTGATCGCCCTCTTCGCCGCTTCGTTCGGCAACGACCCGCGCGCCGTACCCAACGGCTTGGTCGGCGGCCCAGCACCCGCGTTCCAACTTCCCGACCTCGAAGGCGCGGTCGTTGCCAGCGATGCGCTCCGCGGCAAGCCCGTCGTCCTCAACTTCTGGTCGACGTGGTGCGGCCCCTGCAAACAGGAGCACGGCGCCCTGCAGGAGGCGGCCAAGCGTCACCCCGAGGTCGCGTTCTTCGGGGTGCTGTACAACGACGAGGCCGAGAAGGCGCGTCGCTACCTTGAGGTCGCTGGCACGACGTACCGCCACCTCGTCGACGACGACGGCCGGGCCGCGATCGACTTTGGCGTCGCTGGGGTACCCGAGACCTACTTCATCAACGCCGCGGGCGACATCGTTCACAAGCAAGTCGGGCCGCTCGATGGGCGCTCGATCGAGGCATGGCTCGCCCGTGCTGGAGGGCAGTGATGCCGCCGTCCCTCGCTCGGGGGAGGCGCCGCTTCGCAGGCCTCGCTCTCACAGCCACCGCCGCGATCGGCACCGGCGCGCTGGCGGGAGGCGGGGAGCTCGACCCGACGACCGCCGCGATCGCAGAGGAGGCCGCCACCATCCCCGGCGTCTCCCCGGGGCCCGCGCCCGCAGCCGGTGAGATCGACGCCCTCACCAACGCGATCACCTCTGGCCTGCGCTGCCCGGTCTGCCAAGGCTTGAGCGTCGCCGACTCGACCTCGGCCGCAGCCGTCACGATGCAGCGGCGCACCCGCGCGCTGGTCGAGGCTGGCTACCGCCGCGAGGACATCGAACGCTACTACGTCGAGCGCTACACCGAGTGGATCTTGCTGTCGCCGACCAACGAAGGGTTGAACAAGGTCGTCTGGCTCGGCCCGCTCGGTGCTGGCGCGGTCGGGCTCCTCGTTGCGGCGAGCTTCCTTCGATCCGGCGCACGACGCGCGGACCGTGCCTATCCGTCTGCGGACGCGGCGCTTTCCCCGAGGGCGCCGGCAGCGACAGACGCCAACCCCGCGACCGGAGCGATCGACCGGTGGCAAGCCGCCGTGCTGGCGGAGGTCGACGATGACTGAGCGTGTGTGGCTGCCGTTCGCCGTTCACGGAGCGCTCGCCGCCTCCGGGGCCGCGGCGCTTGGGTTCTGGGGCTGGGACGTCGAGAGCTTGGGTACCGCTGGGTGGACCACCCCACTCCTGCTCGCCAACCTCGGCGTTCTGGTGGGGAACGGCGTGGCCATCGCGATCGGACGTCGCCACGCGTCCGGTGACGCCGACCTCGCACGCATCGGCCGCCACGAAGACCTCGAGGACGCCCACGCGACCGCGATCGAGCAACTTCGACGCCTCGAGCTCGAACGCGACAAGCTCACGCCTGACCGCTACGAGGCGGAGC
>JBEIFN010000251.1:0-4252 GCA_040382435.1 Alphaproteobacteria bacterium | reverse complement strand
CCGTCCAAAGCCGCGTCGGCCACGGCACCACCTTCCGGTTGCACGTGTTCGTCGATCGCGCCGAAAGCGTCGTCACGCCCGCCATGGCCGTGGCGTCAGCGTCCCCGTCTCCCGGCCGGTCGCTCCACGTGCTGCTCGCCGAAGACAACCCGATCAACCAAGCGATCGGGCAGCGACTTCTCACCCACCTCGGCTGCACCTCGGTCATCGCCGTCGACGGCGCCGACGCGATCCGGGCGGTTCAGCGCGAGCGGTTCGACCTCGTCCTGATGGACGTTCAGATGCCCAACATCGACGGCATCACCGCGACGCGCACGCTGCGGCAGCTCGACCTGCCGAGCCAGCCCCCCATCGCCGGCGTCACGGCCAACGCCTACGCCAGCGACCGCGAGGCCTGTCTCTCGGCGGGTATGACCCACTTTCTGCCTAAGCCCCTCCGCCTCGACGCCCTGCAGGCGCTGCTCGCCGAGGTGGCTTCAGGGCCCGCAGGCGGCGGGGATGTCGCCGCAGAACAGCCGTGACGTCTGCCAACTCCACGTGCCGCTCGACGGATAGTACGTCCACGGCTGCCCGAGAAACGCGCGCGCGTACGTCGCCACCCCCTCGATCGGCAGGTTGACGCTCGTCGCGCACGTGGCGCACCCGCCCGACGTGATGTCGTCCTCGTTCGTGAGCGTCCATCCAGGAACGACCAGCTCGCAGTGGTCCTGGCCGTGGCCCGCGAGATCGGTGGCTTGGACGAACGGGCCCGACGCCGAGCTCGAAAGGTAGAGACGGACGAAGTTGTCGGCACACCCGACGACGCCGACCCACAGACCCGCGGTCGCGTCGTACCGAACGAGCTGCGGCCCGCTGCACGACAGCGCATCCTGCGGGAACGCGAACGACGCCGCTGCCCACGAGGTGGGCCCGCATGCGGTGTCGCCCGTGTCGGCCGGGGGGGCGGGTGTGGGCGTCGACGTGTCGATCGACGTCGGGGTGGCCGTCTCGTCAACCACCGGGTCCGGCGACGACGCGTCCGTAGGGGCATCCGGGGACGCCTCCGAAGCCGGCGTGTCGGCCGCCGCACCGTCCGACGCCGAATCGACGGGCGCCGCCGCGTCGTCGTCGAGCTTGACCAGTGTGCGCTGTGTCACGCACGACGTCAGGAGCAGCCCAAGACCGATGCCACGCATGCTCTCCCCCCCTTTGGAGAGGATCGCCCGGCCATGACCCGCCGTCACGCGGCAAGTCGTCACAAACGTGCTAGCGACGATCAGGAGGTCGACGCCGATGACGCCCGCGCTGTTCGTCGCCCTGCTGCTCGGCGGGCTCTCGCTCGCGGCCACCACGCTCCATGTCGGCGGCTTCACCCGCGACGGCCGTTTCGGGGGGCCGAGCGAGGTCGTCGAAGCCCTCCGCCGACAAGCCCCGGACGTCGCGATCACGACGGTTCACCTCAGTGACGACCGCCGTGCCGCGTTGGTGGAAGCGGCAGACGGGCGCTGGCTCGTAACCTTCCTCGGACTACGCCCGTTCGCCCGCAAGCTCCACGCCGACGACGGCCGCCCGACGCTCACCGGCGTCCACTACGCGTTGGGGTTCGATGTCCCCAGCGTCCACATCGTCGCCGCTCACCCCCACACGGCCTGGCTCGCAGCGGCGGGTGGTGAATGACCTACCCCGACGTCGTCGCCTACAGCGTCCCCTTCTTCGTGCTGGCGATCGGCCTCGAACTGTTCCTCGCCGTTCGACGCGGTCGGACCGATCTGTACGAGACCCGCGACGCGCTGACGTCGCTCACGCTCGGAACCCTGTACAACCTCGAACATCTGCTCTACGTGGCGGTTTCTGCGCCGATCTTCGCGTGGCTCTGGGAACACCGCTGGTTCGACGCGGGACAAGGCGCGCTCGCGATCGGTGTGTGTTTCGTCCTCGACGATCTCGCGTTCTACGCGCTGCACCGTGCAGGCCATCGGGTGCGTTGGTTCTGGGCCAACCACGTCGTTCACCACAGCTCGCAGCACTACAACCTCACCACAGCGCTCCGGCAGTCGTGGACGGGCACCCTCGCCGGGTTGTGGATCTTCCGCGCGCCGCTCGTTCTCCTCGGCTTTCACCCCGCTCTTGTGGCGTTTTGCGCCGCGGTCAACCTCGTCTACCAGTTCTGGATCCACACCGAGCTGATCGACCGGATGCCCGGCTGGTTCGAAGCCGTCTTCAACACCCCGTCGCACCACCGGGTGCACCACGGCCGCCGCCCGCAGGACCTCGACACGAACTACGGCGGCGTGCTGATCGTCTGGGACCGCCTGTTCAGGACCTTCACCCCCGAGCCGCCAGGCGATCGCGTCGACTACGGCCTCGTCAAGCCGATCGGCACCTTCCACCCCGTCCGCGCCGCGTTCCACGGCTGGATCGAGCTGCTCGCCGAGCTGCGCCGCCCCGACCTGACGCCGCGGCAAAAGCTCAGCGTCGTCCTGGGCCCGCCCGAAGCCGCGTCAAGCGTCGAACAGCGCCGCTAGGGCCTCGGCTGCCCCAGCGTCAGTGGCGCGCCCGTGCGACGGCAAGAAGACGTCGGGCGGCGCTTGCGCGAGACGTCGACGCCACCAGTCGGCGGCCGCAGCGCGATCCGAGACGAACAGCGTCCAGAAGATCGGGTTGCGCTGCATGCGCGTGCGGAACCCGAGGAGCCAGAACAGCGCGCCACGCACCCCGTGAAGCCGCGCCTCATGCACGATGGCGTCGACGACGAACCACACCCGACGCTCGCCTTCGACGACCACCATGAGTTCGCCTTGGCGCGCGTAGGGCACCGCGTCGAGCGAGACCCAGCCCGGGAGGGCAGCACGACACGCGGCCGTCCCCGTGAGGTGCAGGCCCGGCACGACGCGCCGAAGTCGGGCGTGCGCCGCCTCCTCTGCGACGACGCGAGCGTCCGGGTAGCGCGCGGCCCAAGCGGCGAGGCCGCCATTGTGGAAGTGGTTGGGCGCGACCAGCCACCGCACCGTCCCGAGCGCCTCGACCTCGCGCCAACCCTCGTCGCGCATCCCCGACGGCGGGCTCACGACGAGGAGATCGCCCTCGTCGAGCCGGACGATCAGCGCGCGTGCGACGCCGTAGTCGAAGGTCCAAGCGCGGTCGCTGAGGACGACGGCGAGCCGGCTCACGAGGTTCGCTCGGCCAGCCAACGATCAACGAAGCTCGTCCAATGACGGACCTCGCGGAACTCTTGGGTTTCGACGAGCGCTTGGAGCATCGGCAGCGTGGTGTCGATGCCCTCGACGACGAACTCGTCCATCGCCCACCGCAGCCGACGCAGGGCATGCGCGCGGTCGACCCCATGGACGATCAGCTTGCCGACAAGGCTGTCGTAGTATGGGGGGATGACCGCGTGCTCGTGGGCGGCCGAATCGACGCGAACGCCTGGCCCGCCCGGCTCGTGGTAGCCGAGGATCCTGCCCGGAGACGGCAAGAAAGTCCACGGGTGCTCGGCGTTGACCCGCACCTCGATGGCGTGCCCGCGCGCGACGATGTCGGACTGCCGCAGCCCGAGACGCTGCCCCGCCGCGAGCCGGATCTGCTCGGCGATCAGATCGACCCCCGCCGTGACCTCGGTGACGGGGTGCTCAACCTGAATCCGAGGGTTGACCTCGAGGAAGTAGAAGGCATCGCCCTCTACGAGGAACTCGACCGTGCCGACCGTGCGGTAGCCCGTCTGCCGCACCAACCGCGCCGCAGCATCGAGCAGGCCGCGCTCAAGCCCGGGCGCGAGGTTGGGCGCCGGCGCCTCCTCGACGAGCTTTTGGTGCCGTCGCTGCAGCGAGCAGTCCCGCGTGCCCCACGCGATCCCGTCGGTGCCATCACCCGCGACCTGGACCTCGACGTGACGCGGCCGCGCCACGTAGCGTTCCACGAACACCGCACCGGTGCCGAACGCGGCGAGCGCCTCGGCCTTACACAGCGAGAACGAGCGTTCGAGCGATCCCATGTCGTGGACGACGCGCATGCCCTTGCCGCCGCCACCGCCGGCGGCCTTGAGCATGATCGGGAAGCCCGCGCGCTCGGCAGCCTCGACCGCCTCCTCGAGCGACTCGACGGCACCGGGCGAGCCTTCGAGCAGCGGCAACCCCGCCGCACGCGCCGCCGCTTTGGCCGAGAGCTTGTCGCCGAACATCCGGAGGTGCTCGACGCTCGGGCCGATGAAGGTCAGGCCGAGCTTGGCCACGGCACCCGCGAACGCCGCGTTCTCGGCCAGGAACCCGTAGCCCGG
>JBEIFN010000250.1:0-4254 GCA_040382435.1 Alphaproteobacteria bacterium | reverse complement strand
CGTGCCCTCGACGTGGATCTGACGTTCGAGCGACTTGTGGTGCATCGTCATCGCCACACGCGGGTTGGCCCGCAGCGCGGCGGACTTGCGGCTGTTGAGGTTGGTGTAGAAGACGAGGCCCTCGCGATCGTAGCCCTTGAGGAGCACGGTGCGGACGGAGGGGCGGCCGTCAGGGTCGACGGTCGCCACCTGCATCGCGTTGGGCACGTCAGGTTCGTGGCGCTCGCCCTCGCCGTACCACGCGGCGAAGGCGTCCCACGGGTCGCTGGTCTCGCTCAGTCGCACGAGGCGTTGCCGAGCATGCCGTCGCGGAGCGGGGTGTAAGCGGGGTTGCTGCCAAGGTAGATCGCGAACACGGCCTTCATGAAGTCGGTGCCGGGGATCGTGGTCTTGTCCTTGCCGTTCATCGAGACCGTCGTTCCCACGCCGGGGCGGTAGTCGAGCGCGACCTTGTCGCCCGTCTTGACGTCCGAGAGCACGGAGTACAGCCAGCCGATCTCTTGCTTGAGGTTGGCGGATGCGGGGTTCTTCGCGAAGTTCTCGGCGAAGGTCTCCTGCATCTTGTCCTTGGGGACGTCGCGGACGAACTGCATCACGATGCGCTTGGGCGCGTCGGCGTTGATGATCGTGCTGCCGCTGCTGCTCTTGCTCGTGACGTACAAGCCGCCAACGTAGACCTTGAACACGCCGTAGGCGATGCGCTGGCCCATGCCGTTGAGGACGAGGGTCTTGCCCTCGGCGTTGGTGATGCTGTCGGCGTGGGTGACGCCCGCGCAGGTGCCCGCGAGGGCGGTGGCGGGAGCGGCGAGGCCGGCGGCGAGCGCGGCGGCGAACAGGAAGCGGGTCATCAGGACTCCTAGGTTGGGGCCGGAAGAACCCGGCGTGCTTGGAACGTCGTCCATGCTACCGGACGTTGCGGGTCGCGGCAAGGACAAGCGACAACGGCTCACGGTTGCCCGACGACGTGGAACTTGAGGAAGCACGTCGTGCCCTGGCGTGGGCTGTTGCCGCCCAGGATCAGCAGCGCGTCACCGCCCTGGACGAGGCCGCGTTCGAGGAGCGTTCGCTCGCCGACGGCGACCATCTCGTCGATCGTGTGGACCAGCGGCATGAGGAACGACTCGACCCCCCAAGCGAGCGCCAACCGGTCGACGACGGGCGGGTTGGGGCTGAAGGCGTAGATGGGCGCGCGGGGGCGCACGCGCGAGAGGTAGCGAACCGTGGCGCCGCTCCAGCTGAAGACGACGACAGGGATGGTCCGGTCGCGGATCGTGAAGCAGGCGGCCTTGCACGCGGCGCCGGCCGGGCCCTCGATCGGCGGCAGTGCCTCGGTCGGCGTCATCGGGACGAGCGCCGCGGCTTCGATCTCCCGCGCGATGGCGTCCATGGTGGCGACGGCTTCGACCGCGTAGGGGCCGACGGACGTCTCCCCTGAGAGCATCACCGCGTCCGTGCCGTCGAGGATCGCGTTCGCGACGTCGGTGGTCTCGGCGCGGGTCGGCCGTGGGTTCCGCTCCATGGAGTCAAGCATCTGGGTGGCGGTGATCACGAGCTTGCCCTTGCGTGCCGCCGCCGCGATGATCCGCTTTTGGTGAATGGGCACTTGCTCCAGCGGGACTTCGACGCCCAGGTCCCCGCGCGCGACCATCACGCCGTCGGAGACGTCGAGGATGGCGTCGAGGTTGACTAAGGCCTCGGGCTTCTCGATCTTGGCGATGATCGGGATGTCGGTGCCGAGCTGCCGCAGGCGCTCGCGGAGCCCGACGACGTCGTTCGCTTCACGGACGAAGGAGAGCGCGATGTAGTCGACGCCGCACTCGACACCGACCTCGACGTCGGCGAGGTCCTTGTCGGTGAGGCTGGGGACGCTCATCTTGACGCCGGGCAGGTTGATGCCCTTGTTCGAACCGAGTTTGCCGCCGTCGATCATCCGGATGTCGACCTCGAAGGGCCGCACCTCGCGGCGGACCGCCGAGACTTCGCCCGACAGCGCACCGTCGGCGAACAGCACACGGTCGCCTGGCGTGACGTCGTCGGCCATCTCTGGGTACGTCGTGCCTACGCGGTGGCCCGTGCCGAGGAGATCCTCGCGCATGACGATGGTCAGGACGTCGCCGGGCGAGAGGTCGAGGGGATCTTGCACCTTGGACGTGCGAATCTTGGGGCCTTGCAGATCGAGTAAGATCGCGATCGGGACGCCCGAGGCGAACGCGGCCGTGCGGACGCGCGCGACCTGGCGGCGGATGCTCGCCGCGTCGGCGTGCGAGGCGTTGATGCGGAACACGTCGGCGCCAGCATCGATCAGGCGCGGTAGGACCTCGGGTTCCCAGCTCGACGGCCCGAGGGTGGCGACGATACGCGTGGCGGTGCGACGGCGTGGCGCGGTCAAGGTGACCTCCAGTTCGTCGGGTATGTCGCACGGCGGCGCGGCGCGCGCATGGGGGTCGCGATGTGGATGGACACACACTGTCACCTCGACCCCGAGACGTACGGCGGCGACGAAGGCGTCGACGCGATCGTGGCACGGGCCCGGGAGGCGGGCGTCACGCGCATGACGACGATCGGTGCGGGGCATGGTGCGGCCACCTTTGCGCGCGCGGCGGCGGTGGCCGAGCGGCACCCGGATGTCTGGTTCACCGCAGGCGTGCATCCCCACGACGCCCAAAAGCTCGACGCGACCGTCCTTGGCGAGCTGGAGGCGATCCTCGATCACCCCCGACTGGTCGCTCTGGGTGAGATCGGTCTGGATTTTCATTACGACCTGTCGGAGCGCGGTGTGCAGCGCGAGGCGTTCCGCCAGCAGATCCGGCTTGCACGGCGACGCGGGCTGCCGATCATCATCCACGACCGCAGCAGTGGTGGCGAGACGCTTCGTATCCTCGACGAGGAGGACGCTTTTGCCGGACGCGTCCTCTACCATTGCTTTTCGGGCGACCGGCAGGAAGCGGCGGCGATCGTCGATCGCGGCGGCTACTTGAGCATCCCTGGGATCGTGACGTTCAAGACGGCGGAAGAGATGCGGGCCGTGGCGGCTTGGGCGCCCGAGGACCGGCTCCTCGTCGAGACCGACAGCCCATACCTTGCGCCGGTGCCGTTCCGAGGGAAGCGCAACGAGCCTGCCCACACCGCGGTGGTCGGCCGGTTCGTCGCCGAGCTGCGCGGGGTGACGCCGGCCGCGCTCGCGTCGGCTACGACCGCCAACGCGATGCGGTTCTACGGCCTCACGTCCAGCTGAGGCCCCCTGCTGTCAACCGTCCGGTCCGGCCGAGGCCGAGCGGCAGGTTGCGTGGCCCATGGCCGAACGGCAGGTGAGCGACGGTCGGTAGCCCGATGCCGTCGGTGAGCTCGCGCAGGACGTCGTCGAGGGTCCAGTCTGCGCCCTTGGGCGGCGCGCAGTCGTCAAAGCCGCCGAGCGCCAGCCCGACGGCGCCGTCGAAGACGCCCGCGTCGCGCAGCTGCTGGAGCATCCGGTCAATGCGGTAGGGCGCCTCGCCGACCTCTTCGAGGACGATCAGCGCGTCGCGTCCGTCCACCTGCCACGGTGTGCCGCAGGTCGCCGCGAGCAACGAGAGGTTTCCGCCGACGAGTCGCCCGGAGATGTCTCCTGGGCGCCACACATCGCCCTGCAGCGGGGTCGGAGCGCCGCCTTCGAGGAGCGAAAACAGCGCGCGCACGTCGTCGGGGGAGGTGGTCGCGAGGCTGTTGACCACGGGTGCGTGCAACGCTCGGCCGCCGTGCCGGGCGTGCAGGTTGAGCAGTGGCGTGAGGTCCGAGAAGCCGATCAGCGTTCTCGTCCCCCATGAATCGATGGGGAGATCGCGCAGGAGGCGCGACATCCCCGAGCCGCCGCGCGCCGCCCAGACGGCGCCGAAGGCCGGGTCGGTGAACGCCTTCAGCAGGTGGGCACGCCGGACGTCGTCGGGCGCGGCGAGGTAATGCCAAGGTTGAAGCGCGCCATCGAACAGGACGGCCGAGTGGCCCGCTTCGGTGATGCGGTCGAGGCCAGCCTGGAGCCGGGACGGGTCGAACGGGTGGCAGGGCGCGACGACCGCGATCGGTGCGCCGGGTTGTAACCAGGGGCTCAAGCCGACCACCGCGTCAGCGCGCGTGTGGCGTCGGCTGCATGGTAGAGAGCTCGGTTGTCGTCGCCGATCTTGGCGATCGATATCTCGGTGTCGTGTGTGATTAACAGGCTGCCCGCGCTGGCGAAGAGATAGTGAAGGATCGCCTGCTTTTCGTCGATCAACCGCTCGG
>JBEIFN010000249.1:0-4254 GCA_040382435.1 Alphaproteobacteria bacterium | reverse complement strand
GCCTCGGCCATCGGCGTGCCGTGGGCCCGGAGTGCAGCCAGATCGAGCCCGTTGACCTTCATCGCACCCGGGTCCACGCGCGGCGCGGTTGGGACGATCTCAACATAGAACGGCTCCGCATCGACCTCCCAGCCGCCATCCCCCGTGGCTGTCACGACGTGGGCGCCGAGGCTGAGCATGTCGTACAAGCCGGGCACCGGCCCACCGGCCTCGATGTCGATGCAGAACCAGGTCGCGCGCGCCATCGAGCCCTCCACAGCGTTGAGGGGCACCGCTACCCCGACGTCCCCCTCCCGCGCCAGCGGAGGGCGGCCTGATGACCCCGATCCCGCCGACCGGAGGACCGCCCGCGTGGCGGTGGCTCGCCTGGGGGGTCGCGTCCGCGCTCCTGTTCACTGCGTTCGCCGCCGTGGTCGGGCTCGCAGCCGCGCGAAACGCAACACCGGGGGTCAACGCGCTGGCGGCGACCCTGCTCGTGCTGCTCCCCGGCGCGCTCGCAGGCGCCGTGGCCCGTCGGAGTCGCCAGCAAGCCGTCCCGCTCGTCCACGCGGTGTGGGCGACCGTCGTACTGGCTTTGCTGCCCGTCTATGCGCCCGGAGAGCGCGCGACCGCGCTGCGGACCGGGCTGGCGATGTTGCTCGGCCCGATCGGGGAGGCGCGTGGACTCGGACAGGTCGCGGCGTGGCTGCCGGAGGAGCCGCGGGTCTCCACCCCACCACTTCCGGTGGCGACGCCGGTGGACGACGCACCGCCGCTGCCCGGGACGGGCCCGCTCGCCGACCATGAGATCGCGCTCCCCTATGAGGGGGAGGGGCGGAGGCTCTCGGTCCCGGTGGTGTTCGAGCACGCAGGCGCCGCGCGCGAGACCTCGATGATGCTCGACACGGGCGCGACCTACACCACGCTGAACACGGCGACGCTGAACGCCCTCGGTCGTTCGGTCCCGCCCGACGCGCCGGTCCTGACACTGTCGACCGCCAACGGCGAACGACAAGCCGCGGTGGTTCGGATCGACGACGTCTGGCTCGGCGACCTTCGCCTGCGAAACGTCGCGGTGACCGTCTGCGAGGACTGCGCTCAGGGCGAGGTCGCGGGCCTGCTCGGCCTCAACGTCGCCGGCGGTTTCAACGTCACCATCGACGCCGACCACCGCGAGGTCGTGTTCGCCGCGCGGGACAAGCACGACCGCCGGCTCGACATCCGCCCGTTCGCCAAGCTGGCCGGGGGCTTTCGTCGGTTCCCGGGCGGCGCGGTCGAGGCTCGGCTGCGGGTCGACAACGCCGCTGAACGCGACGTCGGTCCCGGAAGCATCGAGGTCGCCTGCGACGGCGTGCGCTGGTCTCTCCCCTTCGAGCTCGCGCCCGCAGGGGCCTCCACCGAGGTCCTCCAGCAACTGCCGCCCCACCCTGGCTGCGAGACCTACGAGCTGTCCCTCGGCCCCGTCTGGTGGGCAGCGGTGCGCGAAACTCCCTGAGCCCGCCCTGCCGTGCTAGATCAAGGCCATGGCGAACGCGACCGCGCCCACCTCCGCCCGCCTCGAGCTGCTGTTGCGGCCGCGGGTCCCCATGCCCACGGCGCTCTCTTGGCGTGACGACGGCGTCCTGCTCGTCGCCAGCGCGAACGGGACACTCGTGGCGGTCGACCCGCAAGCCGGCACCCGCGTGGTGCTCACGCTCGACGCGCCCGTCCTCGGCATGGTGCGCGCGGGTCCACACCTCGTGGTCGCCGACGCCGCCGGGACAGTGACCTGGCTCAACGGCGCGCTGCAGCCCGTCGCGCACGGCGTCCATGAGATCGGAGATGCCGTCGCGATGCTTCCCGACGGCGACACGGTGCTGTTCTCCGGCGACGGGCCGACGGGCCGACGCGTCGAGGTCCACCTGCCCGACGGCAGCCGCAAGCGCTACGGCCTGCCCCCCGGCGCGCTCGGCTTTCACGGGACGACCGGCCTCGAGGCCCTGTGGGCGTCCGATCGAGGCGTCGAGCGTGCGCCGCTGCAACGCGGCGGCACCTTCTACGGCAGCGCGCCCGACGAGACCACGTTGCTCGTCGGCGGCGGCCACGTGTTCCGCGTCCACCGAGAGCGCGTCGATCGCATCGCGCCCGACGGCGCAACGGCGGCAACGTGGGGGATCCACGGGGTCATCGCGGCGCACGGCGACGCGGCACAGGTCGCCTTTGGCACCGTCGATGGCGGCGTCACCGTCTCCCCGGCGACGCCCGGCGCAGGCACCCACCGCCCGACGACAGCGCACGTTTGCAGCGAGCCCGTGGCAGCGGTCGCGGTCGATCCGACCGGCCGCTGGGTCGCCGCCGCCTCGGGTCGCGTGACGCTATGGTCGATCCGCGGGCGGTGAGCCGCCGGTCAGGGCAAGAAGCGATCGAGGTCGAACCACGTGGTTGCGTACGCAGCCCCCACGGCCAGCGCGACGACCACGCCGAGCGGCTGGTAGGTCGGCTCAGGACGTTGCCCTGCCTCCCGCCCCTGCGCCTTGGCGAGCGACCAGCGGGTCGCGGCACGGAAGTTGCCCCACTTGCCCTGCGCCGTCAGGACGAACAACGCGAACGGGATGTGCAGGAGCAAACGCCAAACCGTGGCCTCCAACATCGTCGAGACACCGAGGAACGCGCCGACGGCCATGAACAGCTTGGCATCGCCTGCCGCGTCGATCCCGAGCTGCCACAGCACAAAATGCACGAGGAACGCCACACCGAGGCCCGTCGCGGCGACGCTGATGCCCGCGCCGACGGACGCGTGCAGGACCAGCCCGAGCGACATCAAACCGAACGTCAGGGCGTTGGGGATCCGGCGCGTGCGGACGTCGATCACCGCACCGCCCAACACGCCCAACCACAACGGCCACAGCCAAGCGCTGTCCAAAGCCCCTCCTACAACGGAAACCGCGCGCGCACTATCGCATGAACGCGGGCCCGTCGGCGGTTAGCCATCACGGAACAGCACGGAGTCGCCTTCATGGGCAGCGCGCCCACCCTTGGCCGGTACCGCATCGTCGACCGCATCGCCGCGGACGCGTTCGTCGAGACGTACCGCGGGCGCCTCGACGGGATCGCCGGGTTCCACCGGATGTTCACCGTCCAACGCCTGCATCCCGCGATCACCAAGCTTCCGGGCCTGTTGACGGCCCTCGAAGACGACGTCCGCCGCGCGGCGCTCCTCACCCACGGTAACCTCACCCAGGTCCTCGATCTGGGGCGAGACCGCGGCACGGTCCATGTCGTGGCCGAAGACGTTGACGGCACCGACCTCGGCGCGCTGCTCGCGCGTCTGCGGGAGCGCCGCGAACGCCTCCCGCTCGCGCTCGCCGTCCACCTCGCGATCGAGGTGCTCTCGGGCCTCGTCTACGCCCACGGGCGCACCGAGGGCGACGACTTGCACGCTGGGCACCGTTCGGGTGTCCTCCACGGCGACGTGCACAGCAGCCTCGTCAAGATCGGCCGCCGCGGTGAGGTCAAGCTCTCCGGGTTCGGGCTCGGGCGCGCCCGCCGCGCGGCCACTGCGGCCGGTCAAGGTCCCCCCCTGCGGCTGGCCGAGGCCACCGCACCCGAGCGACTCGGCGGCGCGCCCACCACCGTGCGCACCGACGTGTTCCTCGTCGGCGTCGTTCTCTACGAAGCGCTCACCGGCGATCACCCGTTCCGCCGGAGCGGCGTCGTCGACGCCCAGCAAGCCGAGGCGATGCGCGCGGCGTTGTCCGACGGGCACGTCCCGAGCTTGCGGGCGCGCCGCGCCGATGCACCCGAAGCCCTCGCGACCCTCGTGCACGAGGCGCTCTGCCGGGACCCCGCCGCCCGGCCCCCGTCGGTCGCTGCGGTGCGCGACCGCCTCGTCGCCCTCGTTGACAGCGGTGCGATCGAGCGCGTCGGGACGTCCGATCTCGGCGCCTACGTTCAGCCCCGGCTGCCTGAGCCCTCGGTCGCCTCCCCGAGCCAGCTCCTCGCGTGGCTCGACGCGATCACCGACGAAGGATCGGCCCACCCCGAACCCACGCAACCCGCGCCCTTCGATGATGACGACGACGACGACGCCACACCGCCAACACCGGTCGCGCCGCCGTTCGCCAAAGCGACCCCGCCGGCGACACAGGCCGAACCCCGCCCAGCCCTGGCGCTCCCTGATCCCCCCTCCGCGGCGGCTCCGCCGCCCACCGCGCAGCGACCGCTGTCCGCGATCACCCTCGGACTCGGCCTTCTGCTGGCATCGCTCGCCGCGGCGGCTTGGTTCTTCGGCGCCCT
>JBEIFN010000248.1:0-4266 GCA_040382435.1 Alphaproteobacteria bacterium | reverse complement strand
GACGAGGGCGGGACTTCGAGGCTGACGAGCTGCATGACGTCTTCGCACGTCATCGCCGACGCGCTGCCGAACGAGGCAAACGACGCCGCGAGCGTCAACGCGCCCAGTCGCAGACCGCGGAACGCGCCGCGGACGAGGAACGTGGCCGTCACTTGGACCTCCCACCGAGGTAGAACGAGACACCGCCGAACAGCATCAGGTTGTTCTTGACTTCGAGCGTGACGCCGTCGGACTGGCCCGACGCGTTGATGTAGCTGAGGTCGCGAACTTCGAACCGGAGGCCGGCGAGCTTGCTGAACTGAACGCGGAGACCGCCGCCGAGCGTGAGCGCGGGCAGGATCTGGTTGTCGAGCCGGAGGCTGACCTCGTCGTCGTCGCCGTCGGTGACGGTGAGGTCGTCGAGCGTGTACGCGATGCCGCCGCCGGCGGTGGCGTAGATGTCGAAGACGATGCTGTTCTGGCCGAGCGTGGCGAGCTTGCCGTACAGCGGCGAGAACGACAGGTTGACCGTGGCCGCACCGGTGAGCCGGTTGATCTGCGGGGCGACCTCGTTCTTGCTGATGACGTCCTTGGTGACGGCCTTTTGGTCGTTCACGCCGAGGTTCGGCGAGCCGAAGCCGTGGACCTCGACCGCGAAGATCTCGGTGACGTGATAGGCGGCGGACAAGCCGAACAAGTAGCGGTTGACCCACGGGTCGTTGGTGAGGCCGCCGATCATCAGCTGAAGCTCGACGCGGCCGATCTTGAGCAGGGTCTTGGGCTGGATGACCTTGATGATGCTCGGCTTGTCGTCGGTGACTTCGACCTTCTTGGTGGCCTTGTCGTTCCGCATGTCTTGGTTGCCGCTGCGGATCTCGTTGTCGGAGCCGCTTGCGGTGAGGATGTCGTCCAGCTCGTCCGACGGGGCGGCGAGCGCGGGCGCGAGGGGCGCGGCCGCGAGGACGGCGCCGAACAGGATGGGAAGGCTACGGGCGTTCATGCTGGGCGCTCCCCTCAGTAGTCGTAGGAGCGGGGCTTCGTCTTGCCGACGAAGACGCCGATCCCGGCGCTGGCGGTGAACAGCGGGACGACCCGGAGACCCGGGTCGATGTTGTCGAGGTCGTACTGGAGCTTGTCGTCGACCACGAGCAAGAAGCGGCCGTCGAGCTTGAGCGCGATGGCCCGCGTGAGGAAGAAGTTGACGCCCAGTCCGAGCGCCGGAGCGGCCCGAAGCTCGCTGCCCGTCTTCTCGAGCTCGAACGGGTAGCGCTGGGAGCGGTCGCGGGAGGCTGCGTCGAAGTTCGGGTTCTCACCCGCGTAGTACTCGTTCTGCAGCACGAAGCCGAGGCCGGCGAACCCGTAGGCGTCGAAGTTGACGACCTTCTCGCCGACGAGGTTGATCTTTCCGTAGAACGGCGCGAACTGGACGCCGAACATCGCCGACAGGGTGACCTTGTCGAGCGGCTGGCGGAAGTCGGGGTCGTTCGCGAGCCGGATCAACTCGGCGGTGAGCGCCTTGACGTCGCCCTCTTGGGTGTCGGCGGCGTAGGTGAACAACCCTTGCACCGAGAGATTCTCGTTGAAGTGGTAGCCGAGACCGACGCCCGCGCTGATGCGCCGCGCGAACTCGTTGTTCGGGACGACGCCGGCTTGGGGCGAGATCTCGAACCGCTTGCCCTTGTAGAAGAAGCGGTTGCGGACCGGGTCCTGCCGCGTGGGCGGGTTGCGGAACGTCTCGAGCGCCTGCAACCCGGGCGGCGTGGCCTCGGCGTCGGCTTCTGCCGTCTCGGCGGCGCGTGCGCTGCCCCCGATCAAGCTGCCCAAAACCAGCACGGCGGACCAAGCGGCCGTACGGAGGTGCGTTGCGATCATCCAGCCTTCTCCCACAAGTGGCGGGAACGGGGGTTCCCGGGAGGCCGCGTAGGGACTTCCGTCCACACGGTCGGCCACGGCTTCTAGCACGGAACCGTGCGAATCGGTCACACGGATTCGGGGAACCGGGTTGGCACACTGTAAAAATGCAGAGACAACGGACTCCGTTGAGGAGCGTTGCGGGTGTCAAGGATTCGTGCCCTGCGGCGCAGGTGGTCAGGGGCGCGCGCCGCGGAGCCGCCACGGTACGGCGACCCAGCCCATGCCGCCCCGACGATCGCGCAGCACGGCCCAGATCGTCCCGTCGGCGACGCCCTCGGCCGCGTCAGGCGCCGCCCAGTCGGCTTGCAGGTAGGGGTCGAGCGTGATCTCTTCGAGCACCGCGCCGCCGGTGGCGTACCAGTGGGCGTAGGGCTGCTCGATCCGCTGCTGCCAGACGCCGTCGGGTCCGAGGTACAGGTAGGACTCGACGCTATCGTCGGTGAGCACGAGGCCGATCTCGTAGGTCTCGCCGGGGTCGACTTCGACCACGGTGCCTTGGGGGACGAGGGTGCCGTCGACGGTCACGCCCCAGACCTCGGGGTTGTGGTTCGGGCTGGGGGCGTCGCTGACCACGAGGCGCTTGTACGCCACGGGGATCGCGCTGACATCGAGGCCGCCAAGCAAGGCGGAATCGGTCGCCGCGAGCGCGCTGGGGTCGAGGTCCTTCGGGAGGGCCGCGAGCGTCACCGTGACGTAGATGCCTTCGCTCGACGCGCGCGCGTCGAGTCCGTCGAGCGCGTCGGCCGGCGCGGTGTAGACGGGCGGCAGGAACGGCTCGAACCCGATGAAGCCCGCCTCGGTCAACGCCTCGAGCGAGGCGTTCTCGAAGTCGAAGGCCGGGTCGATGGCGCAGCCGAAGCCGATGCCGCCGCCGTCGGACGGGCACGCGATCCAGGCGGTGCTGCCGAGCTCGCCGTTGGGGTCGGTGATCAACGCGCGAAAGCGTGCGGTCTCGCCGGGGCGGATCTCGGGCGGATCGGCCACCACGGCCAAGATCCGCGGCTTGTCGATCCGCCAAGCTGGCGAGAGGTCCGCCGGCTTCGGGTACTTGTTGTTGCCGATCGGGCACGCGGTCAGGAGCACCAACGGCAGCAGGGGCGCGCGCATCACGCGGGAGGTCATGGCCAAAACCGCACCTCAAACCCGAGGTTCGGGATGAAGGGCAGCCCGCGCACGTAGGCGTACTCGGTGCTGTCGTAGTTGTAGACGGTGGCCTCGGGGTTGACCCCGCGCAGCGCGTTGATCAAGTCGAGGTACAGCTCGACTTCGGCGATCCGTAGCTTCCACGTCTTGTCGACCCGCACGCTGGTCTGGACGAACGGCGGCAGGCGGTCGCTGTTGCCGCTTCCGATCTGGAAGCTGTTGTAGAAGTCGCCATCGACGTCGTAGATCGAGGCGTTCGATCGCGTCGTGGGGTTGCCGCTCACGGCCTGCACTTGCAGGCTGAGTCCGAACCCCTTCGGGAACTCGTAGCCGCCCTGCGCCGAGAAGATGTGCGGCTGGTCGAAGTCGAACGGGTACCAGACGCCGTCGGAGTCGGCGCTGCCGTCGCGGCGGAAGCTCCGCGAGAACGTGTAGGAGATCCAGCCGAAGAAGTGGTTGACGGGCTGGTGTCGCAGAATGACTTCGAAGCCGGCAGCCCAGCCCTCGCCGGTGTTCGCGAAGGTCTGGGTGCCGCGGCCTGTGAACCCGTCGTTGAACTCGACGAGGCGGTCCATCTTTCGGTAGAACGTGTCGAGATCCCAGCTCAGCGCTTGGTTGAGCTTGTGCTCGAAGCCGAGGGAGCTGTTCCAAGCGCGCTCCGGGACGAGGCGGTTGGCGGTCCCGAGGCCGATGCTCTCAAAGGGTTGCGGGGGCTGGGTGTACCACCCGGTGCTCGCCTTGAGCGTGCCCTTCATCGGGCCCTTGGTGAACGTCCGCCAACGCAGGGCCGCGCGCCCCTCGAAGCCGCCGATATAGGTGGGGTCGAGGTCCTGGCCGAACGTGACGCCGCCGCCGATGACGTAGGTGACGCCGGAGTAGCGGACGCCGGCGGTGACGATCATCTGCTCGGGGTCGTCGAACGGCCGAAGGACTGTCTTGAGGTAGACGTCGGGTGACCATGCGGTGCCCTTGCCGTCGAAGCCGACCGGGTCCTTCTCGGCGAGCGGGTCGTCGAGATCGGCGAAGCTGACCGAGGAGCGGAAGTCGAAGCGATAGGGCCCGCCGATGAAGTCCAAGCCGGGGACAAGCTCCACCTTGGGCGTTGGACGCCACGACAGCTCGGCACGCAGCTGCGGCACGATGTTCTGGTTGTCGAGCCCGAAGGCGTTTCCGACGCCGAATTTGACGGTATCGATGCCGAAGCTCGGCTGGACGAGCAGGTGCAGCGTG
>JBEIFN010000247.1:0-4267 GCA_040382435.1 Alphaproteobacteria bacterium | reverse complement strand
GTCCACGTCATCCAACGCCAGGGCAGCAGCCCCGTCACCTCGCAGCAGGTCAACGACCAGATCGCGGTGCTCAACGCGGCGTACGCCACCGCCAACGTCAGCTTCAGCCTCGCGTCGACCGACTACACCAACAACGGCACCTGGTACACGGGCTGCGCCGCAGGCTCCGAGCGCGCCATGAAGCAGGCGTTGCATCAGGGTGGCGCCCGCGCGCTCAACCTGTACCTGTGCGGGCCGTCGTGGGGGGTTCTCGGCCTCGCAACGTTCCCGTGGGACTACGCGAGCGACCCCTCGATGGACGGGGTCGTCGTCCTCGACAGCAGTCTGCCGGGCGGGTCTTCGGCGCCCTACAACCGCGGCGACACCGCCGTTCACGAGATCGGCCACTGGCTCGGCCTCTACCACACGTTCCAAGGCGGCTGCGCCAGCCCTGGCGACCGCGTGAGCGACACGCCGCCCGAGCGCTCGGCCGCCTCAACGTGCAACCTCCAGCGCGACACCTGCGGCGGCGGCGGCACCGACCCCGTCAAGAACTACATGGACTACACGCCCGACGGGTGCATCGACCAGTTCTCCACCGGGCAGCTCAACCGCATGGGCACCATGGTGACGCAGTACCGCTAACGGGCCTTCAAGGGAGCAGGCGCCGCACCCCCGGATGGTGCAGCGGATACCATTCGCCCCGGAAAAACCCGCCGAGGTCACCGGTTCCGAGCCGCTCGGACGCGTCATAGCTGTAGAGCACCTCACCCTGAGGATCGAGGTACGAGACGCGCGCGTGGAGGGCTTCCACCACCATGGTCGTCCCGTCGACGAGTCGTTGCGCGCCCGACATGAAGCCGGACCCAAACGTCGGCGTCAGCTCCGGAGACACCTCCCAGACCGCGTCCTCTGGCCCGAACCGGCCGTCCCGGAGCACATAAAATCCATCCTCATCTCGCTCTGGGGTCCATTGGGTGACGGCCGACCGTCCCCAATGTGGCAACGGGCCGTTGTTGAACACCGTGAAGTCCCCAGCCCCGTCCCAGCCCTCTGGCACGACGCGGACATCGTGCTGCACGAACAAACGCTGATCCGCCGCACTCCCGGCCCCATACGCTGCGGGGTTGCCCCAGCGATAGATGAGGTCTCCACCGACGCCATGGCGGCCTCCGGCGTCGCCGGCCGCCTCTTCCGTCGTGGTGCTGTGATCCAAGACCCACACCTCGGAGAATGTGCGGACACTCAGGAGCACCTCGTCGCGAACGGGGTCGTAGGTCACGGCGTTGATGTGGCTCCAGTCTGCCGGGAACGCGAACAGCGCGCGGTTCACATCCAGCTTGCGCGGCCCCTCCCCGAGGTGATCGACGGCACGCCACGCCCAGACGACCTCCCCACCGTGGGTCCCTCGCGGCGCGATCTCTTCGATCTCGTCCATCCACAGACCTGTTTCGTCGACCGTCGCCGGATCGCGGCCGGAAGCGATGGCGGTAGCAGCATCCACGTAGGTCCACTCCACCACCAGTACATGCCCGTTCGGCATCGCCTTCACCGCGTGGTGTTGGATGCGCGCATCCGACGCCACATCATAGGACCACAGCAAGGTCCCGTCCCACCCGACGCGCTCGATGCGTCCACCGAGCCCGCCACCGAACACGTCCCACCGGCCGTGTCCCTCCGCAGTGCCCGCGACCGGGTCGACGGCACGGAGCAGCGAGCCGTCGTCGAGGAGCTCGGCCGACAGCCCGAGCGCGCCCGGACGTTGCCATGTATGGACGATCCGACCCCAAGCGTCACGAAGCGACACGTAGGTCGTGGTCAGATCCGAAACCAGGACGAACCCGGGGATCACACCAGGCGGTGCGGTCGGCGCCGCACGGATGTCGTAATCCGCGAACGCGGTGCCACCGTGATCGTCGGGAACGACGGGATCGCAACCCAGCAGCATCCTCAGGCCAAGCCATGGGACCATAGCCCCCCCCCTCTGAACCCCCAGCATCGAGGGCACTCAGAAGGTACACATGCCTGCCGTCTACACGCTCAACGGACCGTCAGGCGATCGTCATCAGACCTGTCACTCAGGTGCGTTACGCTCCGGAGCGGCCGCAGAAAGCCCCAACCCACCCTGCGGCGGTTCGGCTCAGTTCAGCGGATGGCAGGCGCTGCCGACGTCGGTACCGACGCCGGCGCCAGCGGATCCGCGGCGCGAGGGCCCTGCCACTGCGCAGCCAAACACCCGTCGAGGTAGGCGACCATCACGTCGAAGCCTGCGGGCGACAGGTGAAGCGGGTCCTCGAACATCGTCGCGTCGAACGGAAAGTCGGTCTGGACCAAGCCGCGCTCGAGGTCACAGACGCTCACCGGTGCAGGACCGAGCAGGGCGTCAGGGCCGAGGTCGCGCAGCGCGTTGAGCATGAACGACTTCGCCCGCATGTCCGAGGTGAACGTCTCGGCGTCCCGCGCGGCGAGCCACGCCGCGACCTGTTCGGTCCGCCCCGGCGCATCCGCGGCGGCCGCAAAGAGCGGGTCGACGATCTGGATCGGTCCTTCCGGACGAATCGACACGGCGCCGATCGGCGTCATCACCATCAAGGGGACCCCTTGTGCGGCGAGCGCCTCTGCCATCTCACGGACGCGCGGTGCGTAGTGCGCCTCGATCTCGTCGAGCAACGGCGAAAAGTCCTCGGCCTCGTACCTCACCCATCCCGCCTGCTGGTAGCGCCGCAACAGGCCACCGACGAACCGGTTGCGGTAGAAGCGGAACCCCTGCAGGCCTGGCGCATCCCGCCACACGCCGCCCCCGATGTAGTACGGCGCCGCAACGATCGCAGAAGCCGGAAATCCCCAAGGGTCCGCGGCCGGAAAGCCCATCGCCGCGTGGAACGTGGTCGTCACGTCATTGTGTCCCGCGTACAACACCGCGATGTCCGGGCGCACTCCGGCCACCTGGGCAGCCTCGAGCGCCTCCCGGATGCGCTGAAGGATGTCGGCGGTCGTAAACCCCTCGGAGGCGAGGTTGTCGACGACCAGCTCCACGCCGCGCGCCGCTGCATGCGCTCGCAGCCGGCGCGGGACCTGTTCTAGATCCGGGGCGGCGAACGAAGATTCTCCGAAGAGCCACACGCGCCGTGCATCCGCGGGCGGCGCAAGCTCGAACGGTCGAGACCGCACGCCGAGAAGCTCCGCCGCGGTGCCGCGCCGTGCCTCGAGGAACGCGCGATCGATACGACGCGCGGCCAGCACATCGGCCGCGAGCGCCACGACCACGGAAGCGGGCAACAACCACATCCCGAATCGCCACGGCGTCGCCATGCGCCCTCCGTCATGAACCTTCGATGCGTTACCCTAGCCTCCCGGAGGGTTCCATGTCGCTCGCCCGTCGTCTCGTCAGGGCAACGCTCACCACCGGTGTAGGTTTTGCCGCGACATGGCTCGCCTTGGAGCTGTTGTTAACGGCCGCCGCCGCGTGGACCGCCGAAGCCCCCTCCGCCAACGTCGACGCCCCCTACGTGATCCTCGCGGAGGGAGACTCGTTCACCTACGGCATCGGTGGCCGCTCCTTCCCGCGACAGCTGGAGGAACGTCTCAACGCGCGCGCCGGACAACCGCTGTTCCGGGTGGTCAACCGTGGCGAACCCGGCTTGAACACCACGGGCCTCGTCGAGCGCCTGCCCGAACACCTCGCCGAGGTGCACCCCGACGTCGTCGTGGTGACCATCGGAGAGAACAACTCCTGGAACACCTACCAGACCCAGACGCCCGACATCAGCTGGGCGAACTGGCTCGACATGGCGTTGATGCGCTCGCGTACCTACCGGTTCGCGCGCGTCGCGTGGGTCGGCTGGGACCGCCCCACGTTCCACGAGGGCGCGCCCACCGTTCGCCAAGCCGGTGCCTTGAGCACGTTGCCGGAGGCGACCGAGATCATCGGACTGCCTCAGGAGGAAGACGCGATCCGCGGAGAGCGCGAGACCTCAACGCCGACGAGCTACTCGCCCGAGTGGGTCGCGGTCTACGAGGCGGCGTTCCTCAAGCGCGACGAGGGCGACTACGAGGGCGCTGTCGCCGGATTTCGGACCGTGATCGCCGCGCGTCCCGATGAGCTGGCCCCGTACATCGGCGCGGCCGGTGCCCTGCTCCGGCTCGACCGCGAGACGGACGCCATCGCCTCGTTGCGCGACGGTGAGGCGGCACAACCCCGCGGCGTCTCGATGCCCGAAGCGTGGTTCCACACGCTCGCCCTCGCCTACCAGCGCGCCGGGGACGACGCGAACCACATCGCGACGCT
>JBEIFN010000246.1:0-4295 GCA_040382435.1 Alphaproteobacteria bacterium | reverse complement strand
AGTGCGTGGAGGACGCTCGCTCCCCGGACGTAGACCGCGGCGTTCGGGGTGTCGTCCTTGGCCGACCAAGCCCGCGCTGCGACGGCGTGGTCGACGTCGACGCTCGCGGCTTGCCAGCCGCGCACGGAGGCGGCGTAGGTTTCGGCACCTCGGGTCGACTCTGCCCACCGTGCGGCATAGAACGTTGCAAAGCCTTCATTGAGCCACAGCTCGCGCCACCCGTTGCAGGTCAACAGGTCGCCGAACCATTGATGCGCGATCTCGTGGGCGATCGTGCCATCGGAGCCGCGGGCGTCATCCTCCCATGGCTGGACGAGCAGTCCTCCCTCCAGCGTGGTCGCGGAGGTGTTCTCCATGCCGCCATAGAGGAAGCGCTGGACCACGAGCTGCCGGTAGATCGGGTAGGCGTACGGGGTCTTGAGCAGTTCGCCGAAGTAGCGGAGCATCGCGTCGGTGCGTCCGAAGGTGCGGTCGACGGTGGCGTCGGAGGTCTGCGGCGGGACCCAAAGCTCCAGCGGAACCACGCCGGCGCGCTGGGCCACGCGCCACTGCCCGGCGTTGAGCGTCAGCAAGTAGGTGACGAGGTCTTGTTGCAGGTCGTAGGTCCAGCGGCGGTACCCGTCGCCCAGCGAGGTCTGCGCCGTGAGGACGCCGTTGGCCATCGCGGCGAGGCCTTCGGGGGCTTCGAGGTGGGTGGTCACCGTGTAGCGGTCGGAGGGATGATCCCAAGAAGGCAACCAATGGCGGTGGTCTTCGCCCTCTCCCTGCGACCAGATCTCGCGGATCCCGGCGTCGTTGTCGTCCCCTGTCCGAAAGTGCAGGCCCGTCTCGGGCTTCGCCGTCCATTGCAGGCGGACGCTGTGCGGGGTCCGCGCACCCAGCGAGAGCCGCAGGTTGTCGCCATCGACCACGACGGGGACCGCCACCCCGTCGACGCTGGCCGAGAGGTCGTGCAGTGCCACGCCTTGGAGCACCCAAGCGTCGGTGGGGAGGCCAACGGGCGCGACCTCCCAGGTCGCGTCGCCGCGCACGGTGCCGGTCTCGGGCAGAAGTCGCAGCGTCAAGGTCAGATGCGCGACGTCCCAAGCCCGAGGCGGGGTGACGGAGTCGACACGGTCGGGGAGGGCCGCCGAGGCGGTGAGCGGCAGGAGCAACCAGAGGGGCATGGGACCTCGTTCGCGTCGCGTACGATGGCACAGGTAGCGCATCGGCGCGAGGGGGACGTTGGCCTTTGGCGTCGTCTTCGGTCGCGTTGCGGTGTACTGCTTGCGCCCGCCTCATGACGGATGCACGATGGCGACGCGGAGGGGTCATGCTGTTCTGGGTCGCGGTGGCGCTCGCTGGCTACGGGGATGCGGAGCGGGGGTTGCCTCGTGCCGAGGACCGTCTGATGCACCTGTGGACGAACGCCGCGCGCGTGGACCCGGGTGCGTTCGCTGACGAGTACACGCGCGGCGGTTGTTCGTTCGGTTCGTTCTCGGCCACTGAGAAGCAGGCGCAACCGTTGCTAGCCTTCAACGTGGCGTTGGCGGAAGCGGCTGCTTTTCACACCCAAGACATGGCGGACGGGGAGTTCCTGAGCCACAGCTCCAGCGACGGCACCAGCTTCGGTGCGCGTCTTGACCGGTTCTACGACGGGCAAGCGATCGGGGAGAATGTCTCGATGGGCTACTCCGACGCCTTCGTCGGCGTCATGCGCGGCTGGATGTGCAGCGATGGCCACCGCTCCAACATTATGGAGCCGATGTGGGATGAGCTCGGTGTGGCGACGGTGGGCGTTTACCGTACGCAGGACTTTGGGTTGGGGGGCGTTGAGGTCCCGATGATCGCGATGGGCGCACACACGCCGCTCGCGCCGACGGATGCGGTGGCGTTGATGGCCGACGCGCACGACCCCGACGGCGTCTCGGAGATGCGCGTCGTGCTCGACGGGACGGTCTACGCCATGTCGCTCGCGTTCGGCGACGCGACGTCTGGTACGTGGTCGCTCTCGGCCTCCGTTGACGCCGGGTGTCACGTCTACTGGTTCGAGGCGTCCGCGACCTCGGGGGAAGGCCGCTTCCCCGCGACGGGCGCGTACGGATTCGGTCCGTGTGCCTTCGACGACGCGGCGGCGGGGTGGTTCGCGTCCGCCTTCGTCTCGGACGGGACGGCAACGTCAGAAGATCCCGCGGCCGAGGTCGGGGTGTGGGACGACCCGGGCGCAGGGCCCGGCGGCGGTGGTGACGGATGCGGTTGTGCCCAAGCGCGGCCGAGCTGGGTGTGGCTGGGCATGCTGGTGCCGCTGCTTCGCCGCCGTCGTCAGGGCGCCTGACGCAACCGCGCCTTGCGCCACGCCGTGCCCTTCTCGAAGGTGTCGCGGATGGACTGGACGATGCGCCCTTCGAGCGTGCCCCCCACGAGCGGGATGCTCACCTTGACTTCGCCTTCGACGACGCGCTCGGCGCCCTCGGGGTGCGCGCCGATCCGCCAGGTGCCTGAGATGCGCACGCGGTCTCCCGCCGGGGTCTCGTAGCGCCAACTGCAGGTGCGCGTGGCGGCGTCGAGGACGAAATGTTGGTCGAAGGAAACGGAGTCGCCGCCGAGCAGCTTGGCGAGCTGCGCCATCTGCGGGTGGCTGGTGTGGATGCGGACGTGGCGCGTCGTTCGGTCCCCCTCGGTGGACTGGGCGACGATTTCGCGGTTCGCGCCGGCGAGCTGCGCGAGGCGCGCCTCATTCTCGGGGTCGAACAACTCCGCCCACAGCGCATCGGGCGTGAGCGCGAAGCTGTCTCGAATCTCAAACTTCATGCGGTCTCCCTGACGTCTTGCGACAAAGCGTCCCGGCGGCACTGCGGGGGTCGCGGGCCGGATGGGGGTAGACTAGCGCAGTGAGGCCGAGGGGGGCAGGTGGCGCGTGCGGTGCGTGCTGGGATCGCGGCGGCGCTGTGGGTGGGGGCGCCGGCCCACGCCCAGGTGGTGCTGTACCAGACCGCGCGCAACGCTTCGCAGGGTCAAGCCTACGGATACGCGCTCAACGCCAACCAGTACCTCGGTGTCCGGTTCGAGAACCTCGAGCCTTGGCTCGTGACGGACGTCGGCGGGCACTTCTTCCAAAACGAGGGCGTCGGGCCTGGCTTGTTCGCGGCGATCGTCGATCTGGAGGGGCCTGACGACCTGCCGCGCGACGACCAACTCTCGGATGCCATCTGGTCCAGCACTTTTCAGGCGCCGCTGTACAGTCAAGACGTCCTCGTGCCGTCGGGGGTGGTGCTCTACCCAGGGTGGCACGCGCTCGTCTTTGGCGGTGGCGGCCTGTTCGGGTCGACGGGAGGCGGCGGGGTCGCGGCCTACGATGTGACCATTGGGGACCCGAAGTGGATCCGGTGGCAGCAGGGGGTGTGGGAGGCGTCGAACGTTCCGGACAAGCGGTTCTTCCTGCTCGGACTCGTGCAGTGCGTCGAGGACACCGGAGACGCCGAGCTCGACTGTGACGAGGAGTGCTTCGACGGCTACGACAACGACGCGGATGGCTGGACCGACTGCCAGGACACGGACTGCTGGTTCTTCGTCGAGTGCTGCGACGCGGACGGCGACGGCTTCGACCGCGCCGATGAGGTCTGCAGCTTTGGTCCGGACTGCAACGATGCTCCGGACGTTGGGCCGGCGTTTGGTCCGACAGCCGCCGAGGGGATCGCGGACGGTGTCGATCAGAACTGTGATGGCGTCGATCTGTGCTGGGTGGATGCGGATCTCGACGGCTACGGCTCCTACCTTGCGGCGCCCGGGGCTGGGGTCTTCTGTGAGGGGACGCCGGGTGTCAGCGCTGTTGCGGGTGACTGTCGTGATGTCGGCGACCGCTCCTCCCTGATTCGTCCGGGCGTCGCGGAGCTGCCTGCGGACGGTGTGGACCAGAACTGCGATGGTCGCGAGCTTTGCTACGCCGACGAGGACGGCGACGGGTTCGGGTTTGGCGCGCGCGTCGAGGTGGTCGGCGGGTCGTGCGCGGGGGTGCCGGGCGCGAGTGCCACTGGCGATGACTGCGCCGACGACGACGCTTCGCGCCACCCGGGTGCGGCCGAGATCCCGGCGGACGGGATGGACCAGAACTGCGACGGTCTCGAAGTGTGCTTCCTCGACGAGGACGGTGATGGCTACGGCGTCGCGTTGCTCCGGTACAGCACCTCGGTCACGTGCGATGCGGTCTACACCTCGCTGCGGTCCGACGACTGCGACGATCGCCGCGAAGGCGCGTTCGTTCACCCGGACGCCCCGGACGCCCCGGGAGATGGGGTCGATCAGGACTGCGACGGGGT
>JBEIFN010000245.1:0-4321 GCA_040382435.1 Alphaproteobacteria bacterium | reverse complement strand
GCCGTTCAAAAGCTCAAGGTCTTCTTCCAGACCGTCGGCGGCGACGTCGCCAACGTGAGCATCAACGGCAAGCCGCGCGGTGCCACGCCGCTTCAACTCTACTTGGAGCCCGGCCCGTACCGCGTCGAGTTCACCAGCTCGACAGGCGTCCCCGAGTCCAAAGAGGTCGAGATCGCGACCTACGGCGCCAACGAGATCTCGTTCGACCCGAAGCGGCACCGCATCACGAACATTCACAAGGAATAACCCTTGCTCCTCCTTGCACTCCTCTGGACCGCGGTCGCGGGCGACCCCTGCCCCGACTTCCGCAGCTCGATCGAGAACGCCGAGAAGGCGCTCTCTCCCCTGCGCATCGACGAGCTGTCCGAGTACACGCTCGAGGCGCAGCGCAGCCTGTCTTGCGGACCCATCGCCACCAAGGCCGAGTGGCGCGCACGCTTTTGGCTCGTGCTGTCCGTGATGCTCGACAACTCCGGCGACCGCAGCTCGGTCGACGACGCGTTGAGCGCGGCGTGGCGGGCCTGGCCCAACGTCTCGGTGCGCCGCCTCCCGAGCCACTTGCAGAGCCGCTACGCCGAGCTGACGGAGCAACGCCCCGAGGAGGCGAGCTTCCGCCTGCTCCCGCTGCCCGACCGCGAGGCGATCATCTACGTCGACGGACGCGCCACCCGCGCCGACGCGCTCCACAGCTCGCTCGAGGCCGACGCCGCCATCAAGACCAAGGCGGGCCTGCACGTGATCCAGCTCGCCGAGAACCTCGACCTCGAGTACGCCACCGCAGGCGGCGTCCGCGACTTGCAGTCGGGCGAGGTCGAGATCTTCGACATCCACAACATGGCACTGTTCGGACGCTCCTCGGCGTCGTCGATCCGGCTTCCGGGTCGCGTCCGCAGCAACAGCGGACCCCAAGGCGGCTGCGCGGGCCGCTGACGCCGTTGTAAGCGAAGCGGTGCGAAAAGATCGCGGCGTGTGTAAGGACGAGCAGGCGTCACGCGTTGTGCGACCGGAGCCTGCCCATGCCCTTGCCGATGCTGCCACCGCCGCCCGACGCCGTGTCCACCGACACAGGCGCGTGGGTGTCGATGGAGGCAGCCACGTGGGACGCGCTGCGCGCGCGCGTCGCACCGCCGACCGTGCCCGAGACGCCCGCGCCGTTCGCCACGACGCGCCGACTGACCGTGCAGCCGCTCACCGACGCGGCGTTCGCGATCGACGGCGTCTGGGACGTCACCGTGCCGGGGTCGAGCGCGGCGCCGTGGACCCTGACCGAAGCCCCCCTCGATGTCCGCGAGATCTTGGTCGACGGCGTCAAGGCGTCGCTGCTGGAGGCCGACGGGACCCGCTTGTGGCTGCCCCCTGGCGTTCATCGCGTCACGTTGCGCGCGCAAGCCGTCGGCGACGTCCTTCCGCTCGCGCCGGCCGGGGTGCAGACCGCGCGCATCGTCGGGGACGCCGCAGGGCGCACGCTCGCCGGGATGCCGCGCGCCGACGGCGTGATCCTCGGTGGACCTGCCGCGCTCACATGGACGGCGCCTCCCGCGCGCCGCGATGAAGGTCGCCTGCTCGCGACGCGCTGGGCCGTCGGGCTCGACGTCGACGAGGACGCCGTCCACGGCAGCGCCCGCCTCACCTTGCTCCCCGCACGGGGCGACCTCCGTGGCGCCGACGTGACGCTGTGGGGCGTGGGCGACGACCTGCAGATCACCGGTCCCGCCGGGGTCGCCTGGACCCGGCGCGGCGACGTCCTCTCGGTCACCCTCGACCGTCCGACCCACGAGGCGGTGACGCTCACGATGCGCTGGACGACCGCGTTGATCGGCGAGATCGCGTCGATCCCCATCCCCGAGGCGGACGCCGCGGGCGCGTTCCGGCGCGAGGAGGCGTTGGTCCTCGGACGCGACGCCGCCGTGGGCGTCGTCCCCGAGGTGCGAGGCGGCCAGCCCACGACCGCCGCGATGCTTCCGGAATGGGCGGCGAACCTTTCGACCGGAACGCCCGTGCTGGCGCGCATCGGACCGACGTCCGGCAGCGTGCGCGCGCTCCGCCTCACGCCCGTGCAAGCGCCGCCGCTGTTCGTGGACGCCGCAAACTGGGACGCGATCGTCACGCCCGATCGGCGCTTCCTCGCACGCGGCACCTGGACCGTGCGCAACGACCGCGCGGGCGCGCTCCACGTCGTCCTTCCCCCGGGATGCGTGCCTTGGCTCGCGACCGTCGACGGCGCGGCCACCCCCGTCAGCGTACAACCCGACGGCAGTCTACGGATCGCCCTGCCGCGCAGCGTCGAGAGCGTGGATGGCCTGCTCGCGTTTCCGGTTGTGCTCGTCGTGCAAGGCAGCACCACCCACGACGCGCTCGCCCTCCCCAGCCCCGACGCGCCCGTCGCCGTCCGCAGGGTGACGGTTCAGGTCGCGACCGGACTGCGCGCCGCCGACGACGGCGAAGGCGACGGTCGCGTCCCCGACTTTGTGACCGACGAAGCCCTGCGCTGGGACTTCGGCGGTGGCGTCATCGAAGCGGCGCAGGCCGAGGCCCTCTATCGGGACGCCGTCGACGCGTGGCTCGACAACGACACCGAGACCGCCACGCTCGCCCTCGACGTGTTGCGCGACAACGGCATCGACAACGCGAACACGCAGGGCCTCCGTGGCAACCTCGCGGCCGTCACCGCGCCGTCCAAGAACGCCGAGGACGCTGGCGCCCAACGCATCCTCGCGCAGGCCTCCGCACGGGCGCTCGACGACCAACGCGCGCAAGAGGACGCGCTCGCACGCGCCGAGCAGGCGTTGGCGTCGGGTGACGAAGACATCGCGCTCGAAGCCCTCGAAGAAGCCGACGAGGCGGCCAAGAAGATGGGCACGGCCGGGGGCGAGCGCCGTGACGCCAACCTCGCACGCACCGACGCCCTTCGGGAGCAGTACGGCAAGGACAAGGCGACGGGCAAGTTCGCCAAGGCGCCGCCGCGCGAGGAGCGCAAGCCCGACGAGGTCGTCTGGGAGACGCTCGAAGACGGCTCCCAAATGTGGCAGGTCGAGACCGAGGAAGGCACGTTCGGCGGCGTCGTCGGCGGCGTCGTCGGCGGCGTCGTCGGCGGTGTCCTCGGCGGCGTCTTGGCGCCCGCGCCCGACGTCCCCGAGACGACCGAATCGTCCGACGAAGCATGGAACGTCCACCCGAGCCGCGCAACCGTCGTGGATGCAGGCAGATCCTTGGACATCGACGACGCCGAGGGCGGCGGCGGGATGGCCGGCGCGACCGAGCCCCCCCTGTTCGGTACCTCGTCGACACGCCATCGGGGGGCGGTGGCCACAGGGAGCTTTGCCGAGAACGAGGCGCCGTCTCCGACGCCCACGACGCGCGCTCCCGCCTACGCCGCCAAGCCGGCTCCCCCGCCACCGCCGCCGCGCGCGTCCGCCCAACCAGCGCTCGAACCGCCAGCCACGGCACCCACCGCGTACGCCGACGCGCCAATGGCCGCCGAGCCCGTCCCCGCCGAGCCGCTCACCGAGGCCTTCCTCGCGCGCATCCCGACCGGTCGTTCGTACCAGAGCGCGATCGCCGTCGAAAAGATGGAGGTGGCCCGCGGGCCCCAGCGCATCGCGACGAAGGCCGGGACGAAGGAGGCGCAACCGCCGTCGCCCATCGACCGTCCCGCCGTGCCCCCTGTCGTCGCCACGCGCGCCGACCTGCAGATCCCCGACGGCGCGACCGTCCTCCGCTTCCAACACACGCTTCTGCGCGAAGGGGACGTCCGCCCCCTCCGCCTCCGCCTCGTCCCCGACCACGGCCATCACGGCCCCAAGGAGTCCCGATGAACCGCTTGATCGCGAGCCTCGCCCTGCTCTCGCTGCCCGCGCTGGCGGCGCCCACCGACCGCGTCGACGTCAACCTCGACGCCTTCCTCGCGTTGATCGACAAGACGAAGACGCCGACGCCGCCCGTCGCGCCCGTCGCCGCGAGCCTCACGACCGCCGCCTACGACGGCAAGGTGCAGGGCGAAACCGCTGTCTTCTCCGCCAAGCTGCGGGTCGAGAACCACCGCGACGCGGGTTGGATCCAGATCCCACTCGTCGCCGCCAACTCCGCCCTCATCGACGCCAAGGTGGGCGGCAAGCCCGCTTCGGTCACGCTGAACGGCGACTGGTACACGCTGATCACCGACGCCAAGGGGGCGATCGACATCGACCTGACGTTCGCCACGGCCGTCGTCGAGACCCAGGGAGTGCACAACATCGGGTTCCCGCTCGCACCTTCGGGCGGCACGACGCTCTCGCTCAGCGTGCCGGTGGATGGGCCGATCGACCTGCGCATCCCGCAGGGC
>JBEIFN010000244.1:0-4322 GCA_040382435.1 Alphaproteobacteria bacterium | reverse complement strand
TAGGAGGCTCAGATGATAGGTCGGATGTGGGCGTTGGCGCTCGGCGCTTGGGCGTGTGGGCCGAACGATCTCGTCGACGGATCGGATACGTCGACGGTCGACGATGTGGCCACGTGTGATGGCCGCGCCTTGTCGGACGCGGTCGATCAGACGGCGTCGGCCGCGCTCGTCTCGCTCGGGTACGCTGCGCCCGTTGGCGTCCCGGAGGGCGTCGACGTCGACGCGCTGACGGGTGTCATCACGTCGGAGGCGGACTGGACGGCGCTCGTCGCCACGCTCGGCACCGACGCGGGCCTCTCCCCGGATCTCGGAAGCGACGCCGTGTTTGTCCATGGCTGGGTCGACGGCGGCTGCGAGCCCGCGTTCACCTACACCGCGCACGCTTGGGAGGACGGCGCGGTCGTTCGGGTGCGTGGCCTGCAGGACGGCGTCGACGGGGGATGCGATGCGTACTTCCCGGTGCTCGACCTCGTCGTCCTCCCTGGGGTCGTCGGCGCCGATCTCGGATGGTGCTTGTTCGACGCGCCGCGCGACACCGGGCTGTGAACGTTGCCTGCGCCGCGGCGCCGCCTGCATTAGATGGCTTCGGTGAGGACGGGTCTTGCGCTCCCTGATCTACGAGATTGGCTTTCGACCGCTGACGATGCAGGGCTACCGCGAGGTCCTCAGCCGGCAGCCCGTCGGCGGTCGGTTCCTCGATGTGGGGGTCGCGACGGGCGGCAGCCTCGTCCGAAACGGCCAAATCCTCCGCGAACGTGACCTGTCCGTGTACGGGATCGACATCGACGCCGACTACCTCCGGACGTGTCGAAAGCAGGTGGACGCCTACGGCCTCGGCGACCGCATCGAGGTCGAGCACCAGTCGGTCTACGATCTGAGCGTTCGGGGTTTTGACGGTGCGTATTTCGGCGCGAGCTTCATGCTCATGCCCGACCCCGTCGCGGCCGCGCGGCGCGTCGTCGACGCCCTGACGGCCCACGGGCGCATTTTCTTCACGCAGACCTTCCAAGAGGTTCCATCTACGTTTTGGGAGCGCGCCAAGCCACTCTTGCACCGCGTCACGACCATTCACTTCGGTCGTGTGACCTACGAGTCGGAGTTCCTCGCGACGCTCGACGCCGCGGCGCTCGACGTCGTCGACACGATGGTGCTGCGCGGTGGACGCGATCGCTCGGTGAGGCTCTTCGAGACACGGCCTCGAACCTCATGCGATGAGGGTGCCGCGGAACGTTTCACCGACATCCGTTGACCTCGCCGGGGCCTCACGCTACCCCTTGCGGCCGGCGGCCTCTCGGGTCGTCTCAGGGGGTCTTCGGCATGCGTCCGCCCGTCCTCATCCTCCATGCGCCCGGCACCAACCGCGATCACGAGGCCGCTTGGGCGTGCGAGGCGGCAGGTGGCGCGCCCGAGATCGTCCCGCTCGGTGCCTTGGTCGACGGCACCGTGCGTCTCGCCGACTACCGCATGCTGCTCCTGCCGGGCGGCTTCTCGTTCGGCGACGACCTCGGCGCAGGCAAGCTCTGGGCGGCCGCGCTCAAGGAGCGCGTCGGCGACGATCTGCATGCGTTCGTCGACGCTGGCCGCCCCGTGCTCGGCATCTGCAACGGGTTTCAGGCCTTGGTCAAGACCGGGCTGCTGCCCGGCGACCGCCGCGACGACGCCCAGCAACGCGTCACGCTCCATCGCAACGACAGCGCCAAGTTCGAGTGCCGCTGGGTGTGGCTGCGCGCCGAGCCCGCGAGCCCCTGCGTCTTCACCCAAGGCATGGGCGACACGCTCATTCACTGCCCGATCGCGCACGGCGAGGGCAAGGTCGTCTCGCGCGACGACGAAGTCCGGGCGGCGATCGGCGGGGGCGCGTTGGCGGCGTTGCGGTACGTCGGCCCCGACGGTGCGGCGGCGGGCTACCCGTTCAACCCCAACGGCTCCGAGGGTGACATCGCTGGCCTCACGAACCCGCGCGGCAACGTGCTGGGGTTGATGCCGCACCCCGAAGACCACATCGTGCCGACGCAGAACCCTGCTGCGGCCGCGCTTCGGGTCCGTGCGCAGCGCGCGGGGCTACGCACGTCTGCCGATGGGGCTGTCCCCGGCGGTCAGCTCGGGTTGGTGCTGTTCCAAAACGGCGTTCGCTACGCCGCTTCGGCTTGAGTAGGAGGTCGGATGCCGGTCACCGCAGTCGTAGGCGCCCAGTGGGGCGATGAGGGCAAGGGTCGGATCGTCGACTACTTGGCGCAGCACGCCGACATGGTCATTCGGTACCAGGGCGGCGACAACGCCGGCCACACCGTGATCAACCAACACGGGAAGTTCGCGTTGCACATGGTCCCGTCGGGGGTGTTCAACCCCGTGGCGCGGTGCATCGTGGGCGCGGGGTGCGTGGTCAACCCCGAGAACCTGCTCGTCGAGCTCGAAGCCGTCGAGAAGGCCGGCGTGAACACGTCCAACCTGTTCCTCTCCGACCGCGCGCATCTGGTGATGCCGTACCACCTCCGCCTCGACGGGCTCGAAGAGTCCAACCGCTCGGGCAAGGACGTCATCGGCACCACGAAACGAGGCATCGGCCCGGCCTACGCCGACAAGGCCGCACGCGTCGGGCTCCGGTTGGGCGAGCTGCTCCGCCCCGAGCACTTTCGCGCCCGTCTCGAGACGCTCCTGCCGCGAAAGAACCGCGAGATCGAGGAACTGGGCGGTGAGCCGTTCGCGCTCGATGAGCTGCTCGCTGTCACCGATGCGTGGCGCGAGCGGATGGGCCATCGGATCGTCGACACGCTGCCGATGGTGCAGCACGCCGTCGCGTTGGACCACCAGGTCGTGCTCGAAGGTCAGCTCGGCGTGATGCGCGACATCGACTGGGGCACGTACCCCTACGTCACGTCGAGCAACCCGCTCGCGGGGCACGCATCGGTCGGGGCGGGGTTGCCGCCCACGGCGATCAAGAACGTCATCGGGGTCGTCAAGGCGTACAGCACCGCCGTCGGCGCCGGGCCGTTCCCCGTCGAGCTGCTCGACGCCGACGGCGAGAAGCTGCGCCGTATCGGTCACGAGTACGGCGCCACCACGGGTCGGAGCCGTCGGTGCGGCTGGTTCGATGCCGTCGCGCTCCGCTACGCCGCCTGGCTCAACGGGTTCACCAGCATCGCGATCACCAAGCTCGACGTCCTCGACGAGTTCGACGAGATCAAGATCTGCACGGGCTACAAGGTCGGCGACCGCGTGCTCACCACCGTGCCCGACACGTCGATCTACGAGGAGTGCGAGCCGGTCTACGAGTCGTGGCCGGGCTGGAACGCATCCACGCGCGAGGCGCGCACCTGGGACGAGCTGCCCAAGGCCGCTCGCCTGTACCTCGCGCGGATCGCGCAGTTGATCGGCGTCAAGGTGGCGTTCATCTCGGTGGGCGCGGAGCGCGAAGAGCTGATCGTGATGTGACGGGCGCCCGCTACGGCGGGTCAACCTCCGCGAACAGGGAGTGGGCATGGGCGACCATCCGCACGATGTCTGGCAGAGTCCGTTTTCGTGGCGCTACGGCTCCGGGCCGATGCGCGCGCTGTGGAGCGAGAACCATCGCCGGCGGCTGTGGCGTCGGCTGTGGGTCGCGCTCGCCGAGGTGCAGGCCGAGATCGGGCTGGTGCGTCCCGATCAAGTCGAGGATCTGCGCGCACATCAAGACGACATCGACCTCGACGCGGCGTTGGCGCGAGAGGCAGAGCTGCACCACGACCTGATGGCCGAAGTGCACACCTACGCCGCGCAGTGCCCGGTCGGCGGGGGCATCATCCATCTCGGCGCGACCAGCATGGACATCGAGGACAACGTCGACGCGCTCCGTCTGCGGGACGCGCTCGATCTGCTCCTCCCGCGCCTCGAAGCCTTGATGGACGCCACGGCGACGCGCGTCGAACAACACGCCGACCACGCGACGATGGCGTTTACGCACCTGCAACCCGCGGAACCGACGACGGTCGGCTACCGGCTCGCGCAGACCGCGCAGGACCTGCTCGCCGATTACGCCGACCTCGTCCGGATCCGGCAGGGCCTGCGGGGGAAGGGCTTCAAGGGCGCGGTGGGGACGTCGGCCTCGTACGGCGAGCTGCTGCTCGGTACCGGACTGGATCCGGCCACCTTCGAGCAAAAGTTGATGGCGAAGCTCGATCTCCCGGCTTTTACCGCGGCCACGCAGACCGCGCCGCGCAAGCAGGAGTACGTGCTGCTCGCGGCGTTGGCGTCTCTGGGTCAGACTTTGTACAAGTTTGCGGCCGATCTTCGCTTGTTGCAGAGCCCGCCGATCGGCGAGTGGGCCGAGCCGTTCGGCAAGAAGC
>JBEIFN010000243.1:0-4323 GCA_040382435.1 Alphaproteobacteria bacterium | reverse complement strand
CCCGGCGCTCCCGGATGTCGTCGCCAAGATCGACGGGGTCGACGTGACGCGCGCCGAGTTCGAGGAGATCTCGAAGGCCGGCGACATCGACGCCATCGTCAAACTCACCCAGGCCCGTGAGCAAGCGCTCGAGCAGTACATCGTCGAGAAGCTGGTCAAGGCCGAGGCGGCCAAGCGTGGTCTGAGCGAAGAGGACCTTTTAAAGGCGGAAGTCGACGCCAAGCTCGCGGCGCCGTCCGAGGAGGCCATCCGTGCCTTCTTTGATCAGAACCAAGCGCGGATGCCGCCGGGTTCCACGTTCGAGTCGATGCGCGAGCAGGTCGTCGCGGCGATGACCAAGGGCGAGCGCAACAAGGCCATCCGGACCTTCCTCGACGGCCTCAAGGCGGCCGCCAAGGTCCAGACCTTCCTTCCCGCGTTCAAGATCGACGTCCCCGCGCGCGCCGGCGCCCCGGTCAAGGGCCCTGCCAACGCCAAGATCAAGATCGTCGAGTTCTCGGACTTCCAATGCCCGTACTGCACCAAGGCCGTCGACACGGTCAAGCAGATCGTCGAGGCCTACCCCAACGACGTCTCGGTCGAGTACCGTCACTTCCCGCTGAGCTTCCACGACAAGGCGCAGCGCGCCGCCGAGGCGTCGGAGTGCGCCAACGAGCAGGGCAAGTTCTGGGAGTACCACGACCTGCTGTTTGCGAACCAGAGCGCGCTCGACGAGGCGAGCCTGACGACCTACGCGGGTCAGGTCGCTGGTCTCGATGCCGCGAAGTTCACGGCGTGCATGGCCGCCCCCAAGGCCAAGGAGACGGTCCAAGCCGACATGAAGATCGGCGCGAGCGTCGGCATGAGCGGCACGCCCGGCTTCTACATCAACGGCGAGATGCTCGCCGGCGCGCTCCCCTTCGAGGAGTTCAAGAAGCGCATCGACGCGGCCCTCGCGGCCAAGTGACCCTGACCGCGTCGGGCGCCGGCGACGGGCCTTGACGCGGTTTCGTGATCCACCCGACCGCGGCGCACGTTACGCGCCGCGGGGGCTCGATGGCGGATCCGACCCACATCGTCGTGCGCAACGCGCGCACGCACAACCTTCGCGGCGTCGACGTCCGCGTGCCGCGTCACGCGCTCGTCGTGTTCTCCGGCGTGAGCGGGTCGGGCAAGTCGTCGTTGGTGTTCGACACCATCCACCTCGAAGGGCAGCGGCGGTTCATGGAGTCGCTGTCGTCCTACGCGCGGCAGTTCCTCGGCCAGATGGAGCGCCCCGAGGTCGATGCCGTCGAGGGGATCTCGCCGACGGTCTCGATCGACCAGAAGACGGTCAACCGCAACCCTCGATCCACCGTCGGCACCGTCACGGAGATCCACGACCATCTGCGCCTGCTGTTCGCGCGCCTCGGCGAGCCGCGCTGCCCGGTGTGCGATCATGCGATCAGTAAGCTGGGTCCAAGGCAGATCGTGGAGGACCTCCTCTCCAGCAGCGCGGACCGCACGCTGGTGGTGCTCGGACCGGTCGTCCAAGAGCGGAAGGGCGAGTACCGCAAGGAGCTGGACGCGCTCGTGCGTGAGGGGTGGGTGCGCGCGCGGATCGACGGTGAGATCGTGCGGATCGAGGAGGCGCCAGCCTTCGACCGGTACCGCAAGCACACGATCGAGGTCGTGGTCGATCGTCTCGTGGTCAACGTCGGGAACGCGCCGCGCCTGCTCGAGGCGGTCGAGCGCGCGCTGACGCTGGGTCGAGGCACGCTGCGGGTGCTCGACGGCGAGCACGTTCGCTCGTTCAGCGCCGCGCGGGCGTGTCCCAACCACCCCGAACAGTCGATCCCTGAGTTGGAGCCACGGCTTTTTTCCTTCAACGCCCCGCAGGGGGCGTGCCCCGCGTGCGAGGGCCTCGGAGAGCTGCAGCGTTTTGAGCCCGACAGGTTCCTGCGTCGTGACGGGCCTGCGCTCGACGCGGTCGTTCCCTTCAATGCAGAGGGGAAGCTGGCGTTCTCGCGACTGGATCGCGCGGCGTGGGCGACCGCGCTGCGGGGCGTCGGCGTCGATCCGAAGGCGCCGGTCGGGTCCTGGTCGCTGCACCAGCGGGCGCAGCTCCTCGACGGAGATCCGGCGGTGCGGTGGCAGCCGGGCCGTCATGCGTTTCATGCGGGCAAGGACGGGCCAGCGCCGTGGCCAGGCCTGATCGCGCTGCTCGAACAGGTGTGGAAGTTCGCGAAGATGCCGCACCTGGAGGCGCTTCGTTCGTCGACGCCGTGTGGTGCGTGCGGCGGGACAAGGCTCAACGCGATCGCGCGCGCCGTCGTGTTTCGGGGGCATAGGCTGCCCGAGGTGGCGTCGTGGTCGGTGGAGCGTGCCCGCGCCTTCTTCGAGGAGGTCCGGCTCGATGGGGACGAGCGGCTCATCGGGGAGCTGCTGCTCGCGGAGCTTCGCGAGCGGCTCCGGTTCTTGCTCGACGTGGGGCTGGGCTACCTCGGCTTGTCGCGTTCGGCGGCGACGCTCTCGGGCGGAGAGGCCCAGCGCATCCGGCTCGCGGGTCAGGTCGGATCAGGCCTTCAGGGCGTCACCTACGTGCTCGACGAGCCGAGCATCGGGCTGCATCCAAGGGACAACCAGCGTTTGCTCGATGCGATCCGGCGGCTCCGCGATCGGGGCAACTCGGTGCTCGTCGTCGAGCACGATGCCGAGACCTTGCTCGCGGCCGACTGGATCGTCGACGTCGGCCCCGGTGCGGGCAGCGAGGGGGGGCAGATCCTGGCGTCGGGTACGCCCGCCGATGTGCTGTCCGCCGACACGCCGACGTTCGCGTGGCTGCGTGGGGAGCGGACCTACCCTCAACCGACACCCCGTCCGCCGACGCCGTCGTGGCTCGTCGTCGACCGGGCGCGACTGCACAACCTCGACGGGGTGACGTTGCGCCTCCCCGTCGGTCGGTTCTCGGTGCTGACGGGCGTCAGCGGTTCGGGAAAGTCGACGTTGCTGTTCGAAGTGCTTCAGGCAAGCCTGGAATCGATGCGTGCAGGAGGCCCGCCGGTCGCGTGTGAGGCGGTGCACGGGTCGGACGCGTTCGCCGATGTCGTCGAGATCAGCCAGCGTCCCATCGGTCGGACGCCGCGGTCGAACCCTGCGACGTACACGGGTGCGATGGACTTGCTGCGCGACCTGTTCGCGGGAACCGCCGAGGCGCGCGCGCGGGGATGGTCCAAGGCGCGGTTTTCGTTCAACGTCGCGGGGGGGCGCTGCGAGGCGTGCGAGGGGGCTGGGGTCCGCACGATCGAGATGCAGTTCCTGCCCGACGTCGAGGTGCCGTGCGAGGTGTGCGAGGGGCGGCGGTTCCCCGCCGAGACGCTCGAGGTGCGCTACCAAGGCCTGTCGATCGCCGACGTCCTCGGGCTGTCGATCGCCGACGCGGCGTCACGGTTTCAGCACATCCCCAAGCTCAACCGCATCCTGCAGACCCTGCTCGACGTCGGCCTCGGGTACGTGACGCTCGGGCAACCCTGCACGACGCTCTCGGGTGGCGAGGCGCAACGCATCAAGCTCGCGACCGAGCTGCATCGGGTCCAGCGAGGTCGAACGCTGTACCTGCTCGACGAGCCGACGACGGGCCTGCACTTCGACGATGTCCGTAAGCTGCTGGTCGCGCTCGACCGGCTGGTGGCGGGTGGGCACACCGTGGTGGTCGTCGAGCATCACCTCGACTTGATCCGGTTCGCCGATCACCTCGTCGATCTCGGCCCCGAGGGGGGCCGAGGGGGCGGTCGCATCGTGGGCGAGGGGACGCCGGCCTTCGTCGCGACGCTTGATACGCCCACGGGTCGCGCGCTGGCCCTCGCTGCGCGCCAGAGCAGCGCCGACCTCGTGGCCGCGCCCGCCGCGCAGGTCGGTGCGCCCGGGCTGGCTCGCCCCGACGCGCTCTCGGTGTATGGCGGACGCCTGCACAACCTCGCGTCGGTGGACGCGCGCTTCCCGCATGGCCAGCTCACGGTCGTGACGGGTCCGTCGGGCTCGGGCAAGACCAGCTTGGCGTTCGGAACCGTTTTTGCCGAGGGGCAACGCCGCTATGTCGAGAGCTTGTCGACCTATGCGCGGCGGTTCCTCGGCAGGCTCGATCGTCCGCCGCTCGATCGGCTGGAGGGCTTGCAGCCGGCGATCGCGGTCGATCAAGGGACGGCGTCGGGCAACCCGCGCTCCACGGTCGCCACGGTGACCGAGATCCACGACGTGCTCCGGGTGCTGTACGCCCGGGTGGGCGTCGCGCATTGCCCCACGTGCGACGCGCCGATCCGCGCCGCGTCGGCAGCCGAGGTCGCCGCCGCGCTCGCTCAGGCGGGG
>JBEIFN010000242.1:0-4332 GCA_040382435.1 Alphaproteobacteria bacterium | reverse complement strand
GGGCATCTGACCGAGTGGAGGTTGTGTGAGCGGCACGACGTCCGATCGCCTGCGGCGTGCGCGGCGATGGACTGATCTTCCGGGCGATGGCCTCGCGTGGGCGCTCGGCAAGCACTTCGAAGCGCAAGCCGCCTTGCTCGTCGTCGACGGGCCGGACGCCGCCGAGCGGCTCGCGCGCGGCTTGCGGTTCTTCGTGCGCGACGCCGAACGCGTCGAGGTGTTTCCGGCCGATGACGTCCGCCCGTACGACGGGTTCTCGCCAAGCCCATGGATCCCCGGCCAGCGCGCGCGCGTGCTGTGGCGCGTGGAGCGCGGCGACCCCGTGCTCGTCGTCGCCCCCGTCCAAGCGCTCACGGCGCGCATCCCCTCCTCGGCCTCTCAGGCGGCCGCCACCTGGGAGGCGCGCCCCGGAGACCGCATCGACCGCGACGTCGTCCTGCGTCGCCTCGACGCCGTCGGCTACCTCGCCGTGCCGCAGGTCGAGGCGCCGGGCCACGTCGCGGCGCGGGGCGACGTCGTCGACCTGTGGTCGCCCGGTCAACCCGCACCGCGTCGCATCGACTGGTTCGACGACGAGATCGAATCGATCCGAAGCCTCGACCCCAGAACGTCGCGACCGACGCGCAACCTCAAGCGGATCACGGTGCTCCCGCCCCGTGAAGAACGCATCGACGCCGCCGCGCGGCACCACCTCGCCGATGCGCTCCGGCCCCACGCCGAGGCGCGGCCCGACGGCGGCCGACTTCGCCGCCAGCTGCTGGAGGATCTCGCCGCAGGGATCCGATTTTCGGGGCTGGAGGACTACCTCCCCGGCCTCGTCGAATGCGTCGTCCCCCTCACGCGGTTCGCCGGTCTCGCGCGCGTCGTGGTGCACCCGTCCAGCGTCGCGGCCTCCGCGCGCGACATCGTCGCAGACGCCCACAAGCGCTGGCATGAGCTCCCCGACGACGAACGCCCGCTCTGGCCCTCCTCAGAACGCTGGGTCGACGCTGACAACGTCCTGACCGAGCTCGCCGATGCGATCACCGTGCACGAGCTCGCGGCGGGCGATGACGTCGCGCGCGCCGGCTTCGAGGCGGTCGAGGGCCTGGCGGTGCGCGGTGCGGACCTCGCGGGCGCCCTCGGTCGCCTCCGAAAGCTCGCGGACACCCCCCTCGCCCTCGCGATTGTCGCCCCCGACACCGCTGCGGCAGGCCGCTTCGAACAGCTCGTCGAGTCCCATGGGCTCGGCCTCGTCGGTCGCGCCGGGCACGAGGACTGCCGCATCGGCGAGGTCTCGTTGCTCGTCGGCGACCTCCCGCGCGGGTTCATCGCGCGCGAGGACGGCGTCGCCTTCGTCCCGACGACCGCGCTGTTTGGGCAACGAGAACGGCACGCCCAGCGCCGGGCGCACGCGCTGTTCGATCGGGCCGTGGGCTCGCTGTCCGACCTCAAGGACGGCGACCTCGTCGTGCACAAAGTCCACGGCATCGGGCGCTTCCAGGGCCTTCAGCGGATCGACGTTGACGGGATCGCCCAAGACGTAGCGACGCTCGGCTACCGAGACGGCGACCTCCTGCTCCTCCCGGTCACGAGCTTGGCGGAGCTGTCCCGTTACACCTCCGCGAGCGCCGAGGTCGAGGTCAAGCTCGACCGGCTCGGCGGCGCGACGTGGGCCAAGCGCAAGGCCGGCGTACGGGACGCGCTCCTTGAGCGCGCGCAGGACCTGCTGCGCCTCCAAGCCCGGCGCGCCCTCGCGACGCGCCCGGCGTGGCCGCTCGGTGGCCCGATCCAGGACGCCGTCCATCAGCGGTTTCCCCACCAAGAGACCCCCGATCAAGCCCGCGCGATCCTCGAGGTGGCCGAAGACCTCACGCGCGACGTCCCGATGGACCGCCTGTTGTGCGGCGACGTCGGCTTCGGAAAGACCGAGGTCGCGCTACGCGCCGCCGCGCGCATCGTCGAGGCCGGCGCGCAGGTTGCCGTGCTCTGCCCGACCACCGTGCTTGCGTTCCAGCACGCGCTCACGTTCCGCAAACGGTTCGAGGGCCTGCCGGTCCGCGTCGCGCACCTCAGCCGGTTCTCGACGCCCGCCGAGGTGACGCAGACCCTCGCCGGCCTCGCCGACGGCAGCATCGACCTGTGCGTCGGCACACACCGTTTGCTCGCGCGCGACGTGCGCTTCCGCCGGCTCGGGCTGGTGGTCCTCGACGAGGAGCAGCGGTTCGGGGTCGATCAAAAGGATCGCTTGAAGGCGATGCGGACCGAGGTCGACGTCCTCTCGATGTCGGCGACGCCGATCCCGCGAACGCTTCAACTCGCGCTGGCCGGGACGCGCGACCTGTCGATCATGGCGACGCCGCCCGCGGAACGACTCGAGATCCGAACGACGCTGGCGCGCATGACCCACGCCCGCGTCCGCGACGCCATCCTCACCGAACTGGGCCGCGGCGGACAGGCCTACGTGGTCCACAACCGCATCGAGACCCTCGGCGCGCTCGCCGAGCAGGTTCGCGCATGGGTGCCCGAGGCCCGCGTGGAAGTCGCCCACGGCAAAATGGACGGCGAGCGCATCGAGCGCGTGCTCGTCGACTTCATGGCGCGTCGCTTCGACGTCCTCGTCTGCACCGCGATCGTCGAGACCGGCGTGGATCTACCCAACGTCAACACGATGCTCGTGGACCGCGCCGACCAGTTCGGCCTCGCTCAGCTCTACCAGCTCCGTGGGCGGGTCGGCCGCAGCGACGTCCGCGGAAACTGCCTTCTGCTGACGCCCGAGACGCTGACGGCCGATGCGAGGCGACGGCTGCAGGTGTTGGTGGAGAACACCCGCCTCGGCTCGGGCTTTGCGGTCGCAGCCGCCGATCTGGAGCTGCGCGGCGGCGGCAACCTGCTCGGCGCGAGCCAGTCGGGCCACATCGACGCGGTCGGCTTCGAGACGTGGGTGGCGCTCCTCGAAGAGGCCGTCGCGCTCGCGCGGGGGGACGCCGAACGCGAACAGCTCGAACCCGTCATCGAGATCCCGGTGCCTGCGTTCTTGCCCGAATCGTTGCTCCCCGACATGACCGCGCGCCTCGGGTGGTACCAACGGCTCGCCAACGCGATCAACGAGCGCAACCTCGAGATCGCCGCGCGGGAGCTCGAACTTGAGGCGGGCGGTGACCTTCCGATCGAGGCCCGCAACTTGGTGGGTATCCTGGACGTAAAGCTCGTCGCCCGACGACTCGGCATCGCGCGGGTGGCTTGGGGTCGGGCGCGCGTGGTGTTCGAGCTCCACCCTGCGACGCGTCTTCCAGCCGGTTCCGTCGACGCGTTGGTCACCGAGGCGCCCAAGCGGTTCTCCTCGGAGCCGCGCAACGGCATCGCGCGCCTCGCCGTGCGGGTCACGCCGAGCGAGTCCGAGAAGCCGATCCGACTCGTCCGCTGGGTGCTCGCTCGACTCGACGCCGCCAGCCGCGACGCGAAGGCACGCTAAGCGTCGGTCAACGCTTCGCTTTGGGGCCGTCCCAGACATCGGTGCTCGACGTGACCCCGACCTCCTCGGTCCAGGCGCGCCCAAAGGCATGCATCGCCGCCATCTCGCGGATCGTCTGTCGATCCAGCCGGAGGTTGACGACGTCGGGATGCGCGTCGCCCAGCTCCGCGACCAGCACCGGCTCCGCCGCCTGCAAGCAGGCCAACGCCTCACGGTAGTCGCCCGCGCGCACCAAAGCGTCGGCCGCGGCGACCGCCGCACGCGCCTCTTGCAGCGTTGTCATCGGACCTCCGTCTCGGCTGGTCGCGTGCATGGGCGCGACGCTGTCCACCGTGGTAACCCTCCACGGTACTGAAAGGAGCACGCCATGGCCATCTCGCTGCACCGCGCCGCCGAGGACGGCGACGTCGCGGCCGTCCGCGACGCCCTCGCGAACGGAGCCGACCCCTCCGCGCCCAACACGGTCGGCTACACGGCGCTTCACCTCGCCGCGGGCAAGGGCCACGGCAACATCGTCGAGGCCCTGATCGAAGCCGGTGCCACGGTCTCCTGCGCCGACCGCTCGGGCCAGACCCCGCTCGACTGGGCGGTCTTTGACGGCCACGACGGCGTCACCCGGGCCTTGCTCTCCCACGGTGCCAACCTCGCACAGCGCGACAACAAGGGCAGCAGCGCGCTCCATTGGGCGTCATCGCGCGGTCAATTCGCGTGCGTCCAAATCCTGATCGAGGCGGGCGCTGATGTCTCGTCCGCCGAAAATGATGGGATGACCCCGCTGTTCTGGGCGTGCGAGCACGGCCACCCCGACATCGTCGACGCGCTGATCGCCGCCGGAGCCGACGTCACCCACACGATCAAACAGGGAATGACGCCGCTGC
>JBEIFN010000241.1:0-4337 GCA_040382435.1 Alphaproteobacteria bacterium | reverse complement strand
TTCTTCACGGTGCACGGCCGCTTCCGCACCCGGATCGCGTCGATAGTGAAACGCCATCGGCCAGCCCCTCTCGCTCCGCAACCTACCACGCGCCCGCTCGGACGGAAAACGCAGGCGCAGCGGCGGCTCGATGCGTTAGGCCCATCGGCCCCGGAGGCTCCATGTCCGTGCATCTCGCGAAGGGAACCCGAGACTTCCTGCCCGATGCGATGCGTACCCGTCATGCCGTCATGGACACGATCCGCGGCGTCTTTGCCCGCTATGGCTTCGAGCCGCTGATGACGCCCGCGATCGAGCGCATCGACACCCTCGCGGGCAAGTACGGCGAGGAAGGCGAGCGGCTGATGTTCAAGATCCTCGCACGCGGCGAGAAGGCGGCGACCGGTGTGGCCGACCTCGGGCTTCGCTACGATCTGACCGTGCCGCTGGCGCGCGTGCTCGCGATGAACCCCGGCCTGCGGCTGCCGTTCAAGCGCTGGCAAATGGCGCCGGTGTGGCGGGCCGAAAACCCGCAGCGCGGGCGTTTTCGTGAGTTCTGGCAGTGCGACGCCGACATCGCGGGGGCGGCGGGCAGCCTCGCCGACGCCGAGTGCGTCGGGGTGGCGCACGACGCGCTCGCCGCGCTCGGCTTCTCCGCCTTCGTCGTACGAATCAACGACCGACGGATCCTGCGGGCGATGGCTCGTGCCGCCGGCGCCGACGGACAGATCGTCCGCGAGGCACCGATCCTGGTGGCGGTCGACAAGCTCGACAAGATCGGCCGCGACGGCGTCACCGACGAGCTCCTTCGCGCGGGCGTCGCGCCCGACGGGCTGACGGCCTTGTGGGCGATCTTGGGCATCGACCGCGGCCACGAGGCCACGCTCGACGCGCTCGCGGCGCGACTCGACGAAGAAGGCCGCGCCGGGGTCGAGACGCTGCGCCGCGTCGTGTCCCACCTCGACGCGATGGGCCTTGACCGCACCAAGTTCGTCATCGACCCCACCCTGGCGCGCGGCCTCGACTACTACACCGGCCCGGTGTTCGAAGCCGAGATCCTCGAAGGGGGCGTCGGCAGCGTCGCGGGCGGTGGACGCTACGACGGACTGGTCGGCATGTTCAGCGGGCGCGCCATCCCCTGCGTCGGGGTCAGCCTCGGCATGGAGCGCTTGATCACGGTGCTTGAGGCCCGGGGCACCGCGCTCGGTGAGGCCGCCGCCGCCGACGTCCTCGTCACGGTGTTCGACGCCGAGACGCCTGGCCCCAGCTTGCAGCTCGCCGCACGCCTTCGCGCCGCCGGCTTGCGAACCGAGGTCTGGCTCGGCGACGGCAAGCTCGGCGCCCAGTTCAAGGGCGCGGCCGCGCGCGGGATCCGGTGGGCCGCAGTGCTCGGCACCACCGAGCTCCGCGACGGCACGGTCACGCTCAAGGATCTGACCACCGGGGCCCAACAGACGGTCGCGGTTGCAGACGCCGCAGCCACGATCGGTCAAGCGTAGCGCGCACAGGCCCGAGGGTCGCCTGCCACGATCCGCTGCCAAGCCCGCAGATCACGCTGGCGCGCTGGATCCGAATGCGCTAACGTCGCCCCGTTCCACGATCCGGAGGCCCCATGGCTCGCAGCCTGACCGTCAAGCACGAAGAGAACCTCCGCCCCAGCGGCCTCTTCTTGTTCTTCGTGTTGGCCTCTGCGGCCGTGCTCGTCGTCTCGAGCCTGGCCCAAGCCGCCGACGACGCCGCCCAGCCCACGGTCGAGGCGCGCTGAGCAGCGAGCGGTCGATCAGAACAGGATCGACGCAAGCGTGCCGTAGTACACCGCCACGCCTTGTCGACCGGGCCACAGCGAGGGCATCCAGTCCACCTCCTCGCGGGCATCGAGCGCGTCGAGCAACCCAACGCTCCCTGCGGGGTCGAGGGCGTGCAGATCCGTGGACTCGTAGGGATCTTGCCCGAGGTCGAAGCGCCACACCGTCTCGCCGACCTGGACCACCTTGCTCTCGCCCGCGATGCGCGCGCGCGCCGGCGCCATTCGAAAGTCGAGCACGGGATGCGGACCCGCCATACCGGGATCACCTAGGTACGGACGGAGATCGACGCCGTCGATCGGGCGGTCCGCCGGGACGACGGCACCGACAGCACCCGCCAACGTCGGAAGCAGGTCGAGCGTCGAAACGCGACGCGCCTCGACCGCGCCGGGCGTCAGCTGTCCGGGCCAGCGCGCGAGCATCGGCACCCGCAGGCCGCCCTCGGTGAGCGCGAGCTTGCCTCCGACGAACGGGCCGTTGCTGCAGATGTCGTTGCCGGGCAGGCAGCCGTTGTCGCTCGTGACGACCACGAGCGTATGCGAGGCCATGCCCGAGGCCTCGAGTGCTGTGAGGACCTCGGCCAAGGCGGCGTCGAGCAAGGCGACGTTGGCGTCATACAGACGCTTGAGGGGGTAGGCGGGATCGCCGCCGACGGCCGCGACCTGTTCGGGCGTCGCCAGCAGCGGCAGGTGCGGCGCCGAGAACGCCAGCGTCAGGAAGACGTCCTCGTCCGCATGCGCCACAAGCCACGACGCCGCGTGCGCGCCGAGCCGGGTCGTGAGGTGAACGCCGTCGGATTCGTCGACGACGACCCCGTCGTCGGTCAGCGCCTCACCGGCGGGCGAGAGCGGCCACGTCGCCACCTCGTCGTCCCGGAGATCGAAGCTCAGCAGCCCGGGCGTGTCGGGCGGCAGCGCCAACCGGCGGCCGTCGAGAAACCCGTAGAAGTGGCCGTAGCCACGCTGGTTCGGGTGAAAGGCGGCGTTGACGCCCAGATGCCACTTGCCGACGTAAGCCGTGGTGAGCCCGGCGCTGCCGAGCACCTCGCCCAAGGTGCGCTCGAGGGGAGGCAGCCCCCGGCCCTGCGCTTCCGCAGCGTTGTCGGAGACGTTGTAGGTCATGCCGGTACGCGCCGGCTCGCGACCCGTCAGCAGCCCGACACGCGCGGGGCCACAGACGGGAGCTGCCGCGTAGGTCGTCGCGAACGTGATCCCCTCGTCGGCGAGACGCTCCACCGCGGGCGTCGGGAGCCGCCCGCCGTACGGAGACAGGTCTCCCCACCCGAGGTCGTCGGCGACGACGAGCACCACCGAAGGCGGCCGAATGGTGACCTCGGCGCGACCGGCGGCGGTCTCGCACGACCACGTCTGACCCGCAGCGAGCAGGTCCGCGGGGATCGTGTCACCGGCCACGACGGTGGCCTGCGCACCGTCGAAGGGCTGCCCGTCCAACGTCCAGGCGAGCGGCAAGCCGTCGCCGTCGCACCGCAAGGGCTGCCCATCGGGCCAAGCCGGGGATGGCGTCACGACCGGGGGGCGCCCCACCAAGGTCGCGTCCCCCGTCTCGCCGTCGACCCCCGCATCGCCGCCCGTGTGGCACGCCACCCACAGCCATCCCCAGGCGGCGACGCGGCTCATCGGGACGCAGCCACCGGCGGGACCGCGAGGAGCCACGCGGCGATCGCGCGGCGATCGGCAGGCGTCAGACGCGCGAGGCCGTGTTCGGCGATCTCGGCCATCTCTCCGACGAAGGGCTCGCCCTGTGGATCCTCGCCAGCGCCCAACCGGTCGGCCAACTGCTCGATCGACAGCGCGCCGATCTCGGGGTTGCCCGCCGTGATGTTGGGCGCCAGCGCGCGGGGTCCGCCGCCGAGCATCGCCTCGGGATCGGGCCGGCCAAGCCATGTGCGGCCGTCGTGGCACGATCCACAATGACCCACCGCCGCGACGAGGTAGCGCCCACGCGCGAGCTGGGCAGCGACGGCAGCATCCGCGACAGCGGGCAGCGGAGGCATCTCGGGGGCCGCCCACGCGCTCGCTGCTGCCGGACCGATCCAGGTCCAGAGGCCCTTGGGACGCGTGGGCGGGTCGGCGACGACGTCGGGCAGCGAGCGCGCCCACGCCGCGACGTCGGCGAGATCGGTGTCAGTCATGCGGCCGAGCGATGTCCACGGGAAGAACGGACCATAGGCCGTCCCGCTCGGCGAGCGCCCATTTCGGAAGGCGTCCTGCCAATGTTGGTCGGACCAGCCCGAGATCGCCGAGCGGGTGATCGGAGGTGCGTAGGCCTCCCCCACACCGGGGACCTTGACGGTGCCTCCGCCGCCCTGCGAACCGTGGCAGAGCAGACAGCCCGCGACGCCCGCGAGCACCTCACCCCGGTCGGCGTCGGCCACCGCCACGGCAGCGTCGGCGGACACATCCTCCGCGGCGGTCCGCTCGGCGTCGCCCCCCTCCGCGGCCGCGACAGCGCCCGCAACCGCCCAAGCGAGCGCGACGCCGGCGAGCCCAGATGCGGCGCGAGGCAGCATCGTCAGTCGACCTTGAACTGCTT
>JBEIFN010000240.1:0-4350 GCA_040382435.1 Alphaproteobacteria bacterium | reverse complement strand
GGCGTCGATCGCGATCGAGGCGCGAACCCACGTCCCACCCTCGACGGCCTTCAGTCGAAAATCAACGTCAAAGCCCGCTTGGTTCCCTTGGGCCGTCCAGCGAACCAGGCCGGGCTCCTGCTTGGCGACCCACAGCTGCGTGCGCGCCATCACCCATGACGGAACCCACGTGACGTCGAGCAGCACGCGCCCATCGGCCACGGTCTTGTGGTGCGGGACGAGGCAGGTCCGCCTCGGCGCATCGCCGATCTCGGTGAAGACGGTCCCGAGATCCGCGAGCCGCGCCGCCACCGCATCGACGCCGTCGGTGACGACGACATCGACCTCGACCGTCGGCGGCAGCGTCGTCCACGGGCTCGCAGCCAACGCCGTGCTCCACAGCCAGACCATCTCGGACCCCCTGACCGCTGGGCTAACGGCCGACGCGCGGCCTGTCCGCTCTCGTCGCAGGATGTGAAAGCTCGCGTCGCGGGTCGTCGCCCGGCGTCCCAGCCGCTAACGGAGCGTGATGAACCGTCGACGTTGGCTCCAAGCTGCTCTTCTCCTCGCCGCCTTCGGGGCCTCGGGCACCGCGCGCGCCGGACTCGCCGAGCAGGCCCCGCTGGTGAGTTTGGGCGGGACGCCCCTGCCCGCGGCCACCACCGCCGGGCGCGTCGTGCTGGTGGTCAACGTCGCCTCGTACTGTGGCTACTCCGGCCAGCTCAGCGATCTGGAGCTGCTGTACAACCGCTACCGCTCCCGGGGGCTCGTGGTGCTCGGGGTGCCGTGCAACCAGTTCGGTCAAGAGCCGGGCACGGCGTCGGAGATCCAGAACTTCTGCTCCACCCGCTACGGCGTCACCTTCCCGCTGCTCGCCAAGCAAGACGTCAACGGCCCTTTGCGCAGTGGGCTGTACCGCTACCTCGTCGACAGCTCGGTCGGCGGGCGGAGCGACGTCCGCTGGAACTTCGAGAAGTTCCTCGTCGGTCGAGACGGCCGCGTGCTCGCCCGGTTCTCGAGCGCCACCTCTCCGCTCGACGCCGTCGTGACGACCGCGATCGAGGTCGCGCTGGGCCGATAGCGCCACCTGCCGAGACCGTGACGGTTGCGTTACGGATCGCACGCGAGGTCGCGATGTGGACGTTGGCGCTGTGGATCGCTTGCAAGACCGAACCCGAGGTCGCGCCCGGTCCCGACTTGGTGACGCCCCCCGCCGCCGGCACCGCGATCGCCGGCACCATCGTCGACGAGGCGAGCCTGTTCGGCGGGGTCGCCGCCGAGGGACGGGTCGGGGATGTGCTGATCGCCAACGCCGTCGCGCGGTTCGTGGTCCAAGGCGTCCGTGAGGGGTCGTACTACATCCCCGAAGGCGGAGGGGTGATCGACGCCGACGTCCAGCGCCCGGCCGGTGCGCCGGGCCGCGACGTCGTCGACGAGTGGATGCCGATCCTCGGGGTCGGCCGCGTCGTCGAGCCCTCCCTCGTGGAGATCGTCGCCGACGGGCTCGACGGCGGCCCAGCCGTGGTGCGTGTCTACGGCGAGGAGGTCGCCCTCGGGCTCGTCGAGGGCGCGCTCGAGGCGCCCGGATTCGTGCCGGCGGTCGGTGTCGACGTCGTCACGACCTACACGCTCGCACCCGACGTGCCGCTGCTCAAGGTCGAGACCACCGTCACGGCCCAGCGCGACACCGTGGTGGCGATCGGCGACGTGATGCTCCCTGCCCCTGAGGGTGGGTGGATCTTCACCGAGGGCCGCGGCTTCGACGGTGGCGTCGACAGCCGCGTCGACGTCCTCGCCGTGCTCGGGCAGCAAGGCGACATCGCGGTCGCCCTGCTCCCCGCCAGCACCACCCCGCTGGAGACGGGTCCCGCCGCGACGTTGGCTGCGATCACGCCGCTCATCGGCGGCTACGCGCCCGCCGCGACGCTGACGGCCGGACAAACCGCGACCCATGCCCGGTTCTACGGTGTCGCCTCTTCCCTCTCAGCGATCACCGACGCCGCGCTGACCGCCCAGGCCACGCCGAGCCAGACCGTCGAAGGGCAGGTGACCGCGCCCGATGGCCCCGTCGCCGGCGCGTGGGTCCACGTCGCGGTCGACGGCACGCCTTGGTCGATGGCCCGCACCGACGCCGAGGGCCGCTTCACCGCGCTCGCACCCGCCGACGGCGCTGTCACCGTGCGCGCGCTCGGCGAGGCGAGCGGCCTGAGCGTCGACCTCGCCACCGGGTCGGGACGCACGGGCCCGTACGCCGCGGCGGCGGCCAATGCGGCCACGCGCGCCACCTACACAGGCGCCGACCTGGCCGCGCTCCCCGAAGGCCGTGGCCTCGCCTCGCTCCAAGCACCGCTCTCGCTCGGCGTCCCCGCGACGCTGACCGTCGAAGCCGGCGACGGCCTGCCGTTCACCTTCTGGGTTCGCTGCGCCGACGCCCCGGAGGACCGCGTGTGGGTCCCCGGACACGTCGGCGGACGAAGCGCCACCGGCTTTGCCCGCGACGGCGCCGTCACGTTGCAGGTGACGGCCCCGCCCGAAGGCGTCGCGTGCGACTGGGTCGCGCACCGCGGCATGCGGTTCGAGGCGCAGTCGGGCACCACGACGCTGCTCGCCGGACAAGCCAGCACGTTGCAGGTCGCGCTGCCCGCGGCCTACGCGCACCCGGGCTGGCTGCTGGGCGACCCGCACAGCCACGCGGCCCCCTCGGGCGACGCCGACATCCCGATGGAAGACCGCCTGATCACCGAGGCAGCCGCGGGCGTGCAGCTCCACTTTGGGACCGACCACGACCACGTCGTCGACTACACCCCGCTGCTCGCGCCCCTCGGCCTCGCGGAGGTGCTCGGCACCGTCGTCGCGGACGAAGTCAGCCCGCCGCTGCGCGGTCACTTCAACCTTTGGCCGCTACTGTCGGACCCGGCAGCCCCCGATGGCGGGGCTTGGCTCTGGTGGATCGACATCCCCACCAGCACCGAAGGCATGATCGACACGCTGCGCGCGCGCCATGGAGACCTGCCGATCCTGCAGTCCAACCACCCGACCGACAAGGGCGTCGCGTCGGCGGCGGGCTGGGAGCCCGGGGTCGTCGACGACCCGTCGCGGTTCACGACGCGGATGGAGGCCACCGAGGTGATCAACTCCGGCACGGTCGGCGATTATCTCGACTTTTTCCTCGATCTTACGTCACGCGGGAGCCGGGTCGCGCCGGTCGGTGTCTCCGACGCCCACGGCTGGCTCGACGGCCACGTCGGCCTCAGCTCGACGTTCTTTCACGTCGACCTCGACGCGCCGGGCGCGCTGTTGCCCGAGACGTTGGCGGCCACGACGCGCGCGGGGGAGGTCATCGCCAGCCGCGGCGTGTTCCTCGATCTGTCGCCCAACCCGGGCTTCACCTTGCAACCGGGAGCGAGCGTGACGGTGACCGCCAAGTCCCCGTCGTGGATCCGCGTCGACCGCCTGCGCCTGCTCCGCGACGGCACCGAGGTCGCGTCCGTGGACGGAACCTCGGCGACCTTTGTCCTGCAGACCGAAGCCGACGCCGTCTTTCACATCGTCGCCGAGGGGGACGCCCCGATGGCGCCGGTCGACGACCGCACGCCGTGGGCGATCACCGGCTCCTACTGGGTCGACGCCGACGGCGGGGGCTACACCTCGCCCCGCACGCCGCTCCCCACCTCGCGCTGAGCCATCTCACGGCCGAGGCAGCTCGACCTCGACGAGCAACGGCAGGTGGTCGGCGGCGAACAGGCTCGCGTCGTAGGGCGGCGTCGGCCCGTCGGCCAAGCCCGCCCACGCCTCGTCGGCCGAGGAATACACCTCCGCCCCCGTGACGCGGGCGCCGTCCTCGCCGGCGAACCAAGCATAGTCGATGCGGCGACCACTCGACGGACGCGTCGCGACCCCGCCGCGGCGTCGCTCGGCGTCGATCGCCGAGAAGCCGCGATCGGCCAGCGGCGCGAACGGGTCGTATCGCAAGCCCGACCCCTCGAAATCGGCCGCGAGATCCGCACCCAACGTCCAGTCCGGCGGCAGCCCCACAACCGGCGCGACCAGCGCGGGGACCGCGGAAGGCGCGTCCGCGAGGTCTTCATTGAAGTCGCCCATCACCAGCGTCGCGTCGGCGTCCGACAGCAGATCCGCGGCCTGCGCGGTCCGGACGGCGTCCACCGCACGCCGCACGTAGTCCGCGTCTTCGAAGCCTGACTTCAAGTGCGTGCCGACCACGCCGAGGCGACCCGCCGCGCCCTCGACCTGCAGCTCGAGCACCGGGACCAGACGGGTCAAGTCGCGCGCCGTCGGGTCGCCGCTCAGCATCGCCGCCGACGGGTAGCGGAACGACACCACCGGCAACCGGGTCATCGCAGCGTTGCCCAG
>JBEIFN010000239.1:0-4373 GCA_040382435.1 Alphaproteobacteria bacterium | reverse complement strand
TCGTCCTCGCCGCCCGAGGCGCACACCACCAGCGCCGCCTCGCCCAACGGGTCGGCAGCTTCTGGGAACACACTCCCGCCGCAGGGGTTGGGGAACGTCCCCTCGGCCCCCGACCCCAGGTCGTACCAGCGGACCGACGACACACCGCTGGCGTCATCGGTCAGCGCGTAGACGATCCGCCCCTCTGGCCGCGAGCGACACGCGCTCACGAACGCGAGCAGGACGAGCCCAAGCCGTCGACTCAAGGGCAGGTGCTGGCCGGCGTCAGCCGAACGGCGTCGGCGATGGCGTAGTAGCCCGACGTGGTCCAGCGGCTGATCGCCACCTGGTTCCAGCCCGACGTGAACCGCCACGTGCCGATGTTGTTCCAGCGACCGCCATTGATCTGCTGGTTCACGTTCGAACGCCCGAGCTCGACGCCCGCCGCGTTGTACGCGATGAACGGGATGCTGGTGCCGCGGTTGCTCCCACCCGTCCACCAAGCCTCGACCTTGTAGCACTTGGACGCGGACTCGTAGAACCAGAAGCGCGTCGGGTCGCTGATCGCTTGCGTCGAACCCGCGTAGTAGCCGGTGTTGTAGTACCCCGGAACGCTGGTGCTAGAGAACCAGCCCGTCCCCGGCGCGACGTAGCGCGTCGCCGTGGGGTTCGTGGCGTTGTTGCTGTCGATCACGAGCGAGGCCGTCGACGACGTCGACGTGGACGCGGTGGTGCCGGTGCCGCACGCGGTGTTCACGCGGTTGAGGTAGTCGGTCCAGTTCCAGCCCGCGCCCGGATCCGTGCGGTTGTACGGATCGAGCCGACCGTGCGCGACGATGTGGTAGCTGTCGCGCGGGATGCCGTGGGTGCGCGTGATGTCGCACGTGAGCTGCGCGGACTTGGCGAGCAGGCCGCTCTGCCAAGACGTCTGGCTGCTGTAGCCGGCGTGCTCGATGCCCACCGCGAACAGGTTCGTGCCGGTACCCGACAAGCCGCACTCGCGGTTGCCGTTGAGCGCGCAGTTGTAGGTCGCGCCAACGTGCCAGGCCTTGTCAGCCTCGTAGACCAGCTGGCTGACCTCGGACCCGCTCTCGTTGACGACGTAATGCGCCGACACCCCGGAGGCGGTGTTGCGCAGCCACGACCAACAACCAGCGTACGACCCCTCACACGCGTGAATGACGACCATCTCGACCGTCTGCCCGCCGCGCGACGAGTAGTTCGAAGAGCCACGCCAAATCGCGTAGGAACGCTCGGCCGGGGCGACGTAACGAACCGGATCAGGCTCGGGGAACTGCGGGACGACGGCCTGCGGCTCCGCCTCGTAGCCCTCGACGAGCACCCCCGACTGGAGCTGATGGTAGACCGCGTCCCAAACGTACGCCGCCTCCGCCGCCGCATCCGGGAGCTGACCATACGCGGCGACCACCGGCGCCCAGGCCCCGAGGTCATCGCGGTCGATCTCGAGGCGGTCGGCCTCGTCGTCGAGCCAAGCCGCCGCCGCGAGGATGTTCGCCTCACGCTCCGTTCGCGCAGCGTCCGGGCTGACGCCGGCGAGCCGTGCGCCCGTCTCGAGGACATCGCCGCGCAGGGCCATCACACCGAACGCCGGCTCCCAGCCCGGGATCTCACGTTCGCCGGCCACCATCTGGCCGCCGGTCTCTGCGGCCGAGATCGACAGCAGCAGGTCGATGGGAACATCGAACCGCTCCGACGCAGCGCGGAACGAGGCCGTGGGGTGCGAGAGGACGGCGTCCTCGACCACCACCTGGTCCACATCGACCGTCCCGCCGCGCGACGCGGGCGCGTCGCCGTCGACGTCGACCGTCGCCTCCCCGCACCCGACCAACCCGACCAACCCACCGAAGAGGAACGTGCGCATCGGAGACCTCGTGCGGCGTGTCGAGCATGGACCTCGCCGCGCGACCTACGTAGCCCACAGCGCAGCGACCGGCCACGGCGACACACCTTGCAGGACCCAGTTGGACAACGCTGCAACCCCGAGCCCCCGCGTCAGCCCCTCCGAGGCCGCTGGCCGCTCAGGATTCGACGTCGAGCAGCACCAGCGCCCAAGTGCCCACGAGTACCAAATCACCCAGGTCGATCCCGACTTGTCCCTGCACCCTCACCGCCTGTGATGACTCCTCGGCGAGCCACCAGGTGGCGCACTTGTCGTGGCGACCCACGAGCACATGTCCATCGACGCTGGCATGCAAAGCGCATTGGTGTCGCCCCGCCAGCGCCCGGTCGAGTGTGAACGCGCGTTCGCGGGCACGCACGGCGTTGGGGCCAGCGGCCCAGCGGATCTGCGCCTCGCCGCGACGATCCGCGAGCAGGAAGCCAGGATGTTCGGGTTCTCGGCCGATCTCCAGCGTCTGTCCCAGTGAGAGTGGGACGCGCTGGTTGGACGCGGACAGCATCACGCCCGCGTACGCACCCCGGAGCGCACGGAAGCGGTACACGACGCCCTCGATCTCGGCCGTGATGCCATCGTGCAGCGTCTGCGGCGCATCCACCGGCACCGCACGCCCGCCGATGACGCCGCCTTGGCGGAGCAACGTCAACCGCACCCCGTCCGCGCCGACGTCGATCCGTGCGAGCGGCTGCTCCACCCGGTTCATCCAGCGACCGTCTGCGCCAAGATCGTAGGCGTAGCCCACGACGAGGTCTCCCATCGGCATCGCGGGCAAAGCGAGACCTGCTAGCGCGAGCACGCCCGTGGCAGCGACGTCGAAGACCAGCGTGTCGCCGCCCCCAGTCGACCGCGCGGCGCGTGCGCCATCGCCGGCCGCCCGAACCAGCGCCGCATCGACGGCCTCGGGCGCGCCGACGACCAGGCCCCGACCCGACGACGTCCAAGCGTGCCGGTCACCGGGCGCCACCGTGCGAACGGCCCACCAGATCTGTGCAGGATCGGGCAGGCCCACCGCGTCGGCGGCGGCACGGAGCGCCTCGTCGAGTTGCGAGAACCCCTCGAACAACACCGTCGCAGTGATCGGCAGATGCGGGATCGGCTCACCCGCACGCAGCCGCAACAAGGTGCCCTTGCGCGCCGCGGCGAGCACAGGCGCGGGAAGCATCGCTTGATGTGCGGCCACGACCCGACTCAAGTCGACCAACCCGGCGACGCCCTTGAGCTCGACGGCCGACGTCGGCTCCCACGCGACCTCGGACGCGTTCATGCACACCCGGGTCGCCGGAGAGAACCACGCTTCGCCGGAGGGCGCCTGATGGAGGATGCGGCTGGCGAGGTTGACGGGGTCGCCGAAGACGTCGCCGTCGACCGCCTCGACATCGCCGGTCGCCAGACCGATGCGAAGGACGAGGCCGCCCTTCTGCCTGTGGGTCGCTTCGAGGATCGCCGTGGCAGCGCGAACCGCCTCGGTAGCGCTGTCGAACAGACACAAGAAGGAATCACCAAGGTTCTTGACGACCTCCCCGTGATGCGCGGCGACCACGGGTCGCACGATCGCCTCGTGTTCGGCGATCAACCGAAGCACGCCTTCCCGGTCCGAGCGAGCCACTTCCTCGGTGAAGCCCGTCTGGTCGGTGAACAGCACTGTGCGCGTCAGCGTGGCCAAGGTGTCCTCGACGCCCTTCATCGACCCGGCCGAGGCCGGAACGGTCCTCCGTGAGCGGACGGACGACCGTCGGCAGGCTACTCCGCCGACGGTCAGGCGTCGACCCCGTGTCGGCCCCGTCCTCCCCATCTGTCGATCGGCGGAGTACCGCCGAAACTCAGCCCTCCGGCCCCGATGGTCCGCACGATGCCGCTGCCTGCGCTCTCGGTCAACATCAACAAGTACGCCCTGCTGCGCAACAGTCGGGGGCACGACGCACCGAACCTGCTTCATGCTGCTGCAATGTGCATCGAGGCCGGCGCCCAAGGCATCACGGTCCACCCGCGGCGTGACCAACGGCACGTGCGCTACGACGACCTCGCACCCCTCGGGGCCTGGTTGACGAAGCACCATCCCGAGATCGAATGGAACATCGAGTGCGAGGACCATCCCGAGATCGTCGAGCAAGTGCTCGCGCTTCGTCCCCATCAGTGCACGCTCGTTCCAGTCACGCCCGGTGAGGTGACGAGCGACCACGGCTACCGTTTTCCCGACGACATCGAGCGGCTCACGCCCACCCTCACCCGCCTCCGCAACGCCGGAATCCGAACCTCGCTGTTCGTCGACCCCGACCCGGCGAACCTGCGTCGAGCCGCCGGCCTGCCCACGGACCGCGTCGAGATCTACACGGGGCCATACGCCTGGGCGTTCGGATCGCCCGCGGGCCATGCCGCGCTCGACGCGGTCGTCGCCACGGCCGCCGTCGCCGCCGAGCTGGGCTGGGGCGTGAACGCTGGCCACGACCTCGACCGCCACAACCTGCCGCCGTTGGCG
>JBEIFN010000238.1:0-4375 GCA_040382435.1 Alphaproteobacteria bacterium | reverse complement strand
GCCGGCGAGGGCGTCCCCGGGTGGCAGTTGCTCCAAGTGGTCGAGCGTCGCCGTCAGATCGTTGGGTCGGTCGGCGTAGTGTTCGGGTGGCGTCGACTCCTGCCCGTTGACGATGGTGGCGAACAGATCGGGTGCGTGGTCGGGCGCGGCGACGACCCAGCCGTGGCGGACCAACCACCAAGCGATCGGCTGCGCGCTCCCGCCGGTCGCCTGGTGGCCGTGGCTGTGGATGACGACCGGGAACCGTCCGTCGGTCCAAGGCGACGTGGCAACGGGGACGTCGGCGACGATCCCGTCGAGCAGTGGCGGGAAGCTGCTCGTGTACGACGGCTCAGCGCCCTCGGTCGCTTCAGTTGGGTACCAAACGTGCAGCGTGATCGACCGGCTGCGGCCGTCAGGGGTCGTGATGTCGAAGGTCTCCTTGCGAAATCCAACCTCGTAGGGCCCCCGTTCCCGAGGGTCGAGGGCGAGCGGGGTGGTGTCGATGGGCGCCGAGTCGATCGGGTCGGCGTCTTCGGAGATAGAGCAGGCAGCGAGCCACAACGACAACAACACGGACACCTCGCGCGGAGAGCGTACCACGCGGCTCAGGGCGTGAAGCGGTCGCCGAACAGGAAGTGGAAGGCACACGTCGGCGGCGCCTCGACGAGCTGCGCGTCCGGCACGAGACGGCAGGCGACGATGCCACCGACGACCCCGAGCGGAAACCGGACTTGTGCGCCGGCGCCGACCGTCGGGATGAGGTCGGAAGCGCGGATCGGAGCTTCGGCGACACGGCTCCCCGTGGACGAGGGGCGATCCCATGCTCGCCCGACGTCGGCCGTCGCGTGCAGCATCCAGTCGGGGTGAACGCGGATTCTCGCCTCTGCACCGAGCCATGCCGCGAAGTCCCCGCCTTCGAAGACGTCGTCGAGGCCGACGCGGGCTCCGGGTGCGCCGAGCCGATGCCAGCCGAAACCGTGCACATCGTAGAGTCCACCGACGAACAGCCTCTGGTTGAGCGCGGCGCCCTGCTGCTCGTCCATCCACAAGGCGCCGACGCCGCCATGGCCGCGCAGGGTCAGCCCGCGCGTCGGCGTCGTGAGCGCCTCGAAACGCATCGACGCGCGCTGGAACGGTGTCGCGTCGACGTCGCCGCCCGCACGAAGATCGACGTCGAGCCGCAGCGCTTCGGTGGGGAGGTAGACGCCGGGCTGGGTGTCGACCCGGAGGGTGGCGTAGGGGGACCACCATGCGTAGTGGCGCAGCAGATCCCCGTCGAACGCCGCGGCGAACGGTGCGGCTTGGTTGATGCCCGCGAAATGCTCGACCCACCCACCCTGCAGGCCCAGCTCGGCGCGGACGGCGCGCGTGGGTTGCCATCCGAGACCTAGGGCGCCGGTGGCGTCGGCTGCATGGTAGCCGCGCCATGCGAGGACGCCGCCACCGATGCGACCGAAGACCTCGGCGCCCGTCGTCGGCCCCAGCGATCCGCGGAGGCCCCACGTGTCACGGACGGCGGGGCCGGTCTGCGCGCCGCGGACGAACGCGCCGACCGGTCCGTCGTACAGACGCCAGACGGCGAGCAGGTGGTGGTCGATGGTGACCGGACCGCCGCCGAGGCCGACCGCGCGTTGCCGCACTTCGACGCCTGCGCCGATCAAGGCCCCGGGCGCATCCATGCTCAGCGCGGCCGTGGTCTTCCACGTCGGGGCTGCGGCGACATGGATGGCGACGTGTCCGTCCGGCTGGCTCGAGGTCGAGGCGCTCTCGACGGCCGGGTGCAGCCGCAGCCGCTCGAGCCGGGCCTGGATCACGCCCCACGGCAGCTCGGGGTGCGCGCGGTCGCCCCACCGATCGGCGTCGAAGGGGCCCGGCGCCCCCGGGTCCCATCGTTGGCGGGCATGCGACGGGCCGAGGTGGACGTGCAGCGTCCCGACCGTCCCCTCGACCACCCAGGTCAACACCGGCAGGGGATGCCCGGCGTTCCCCAGCACATCGCGCGCGGCGTCGAGGAGCTGGGTCCGCGCGGCGTCGGTGTCCGCAGCGCCGGCCGGAGGGAGTAGGGCTCGCAGGTCAGCGGCGAGCTGCACCGGCAACGCTTCGCCCGCCTCGACGGCGGTCTGGGTCAGGACGCTGCGGGGGCCGAGCTGCACGTGGAAACGGACCTCGGTCCAGCGGGTTGCGCGCGTGGGGGCCAGCCACCATCGGTGCGTCGCGCGCGTCTCGGCTTGGACGGTGGCGCTTCGCCAGCCGAGCGCGCGTGCGTTGGCTTGCACCCGCGCGCGGGCGGCGGCGATCGCGTCAGCGTCGACGAGCGGACGGTAGGGCTGTCCCGCGAGCAGGTGAAGGCCCGGAAACCAGCGGCCGTGTTCGATGGCGGTCCCTTCGAGCAAGGCAGCGGCCGTCTCGCGCGCTGCCTTCGCGGTTGGCGCCGCGGTCGGGTCGAGGGGTTCGAGATCGGGATCGGTCCACGGACCATCGGGCGTCGGCGCGTCACCGACGGCGCGCACCGACGCCACGCCGATCCCGGCGGGGGCGCGATGCGCACAGGCAACCAACAGCAACGTGAGCGGGAGCAGGCGTGTCACGCGGGCCCAAGGGGTTCAGGCGGTCGGCTTGGGCCGTCGGACGGTCAGTTCGACGTGTAGCCGTCGTGATCGTAGCACGTCATGCGCTCACCCTCGCGCAGGCCGAAGGTGATCTCGCTGGCGTAGCCGGTGTCGAGCCGCCCTGTGGTGTAGGGCGTGTCGTCCATGAACTCGCGCACCTCGATCTGGTGCTTGCCGGGCTTGATCGTGACGATGACCTCGTCTTGATTTCGGAACTCGGCGACGACCTTTCCGTCGACGACGACGTCCGCCCACTCACCATCGAGCGAGCGCAAGACCAGCTTGACCGACGCCGGCAAGGGCGGCGGCGGCGGTCGGGTCGCCTGTGGGGGCGGAGGCGGCGCGGTCACGGTCGGGGCCTGAACGACGACCTGAGGCGCGGTCACCACGACCTGCGGCGCCGGCGTCGTGACGACGACTTGCGGCGCAGGCGTCATGACGTACGCACCGGGGACGCCCACGTAGGCAGCACCCGTGGTGTCGTTGACGACGACCGTCGCGCCCGGAACGGCCACGGTCGCGCCGTTCGGTCCCGCGCTCATCGCGAGCCCGGGAGCGACGACGACGGCGGTGTCAGGACCGGCTTGCACCGTCGCGATCGGCGCCATCACGACGACGCGGTCGGGGATCATCGCCGGGGCTTGGCAGGTGAACTGGCCCGCCGCCGCCAAGCACCGCACCTCGTGGTCGGCCGGAATGTCGACCACCCCGCTCCAGACCTGGGTCTTGGGGCCCTTGTGCAGCGAGACGGTGTGTGGCCCACCCGGCACGTCGACGACGTACGCGGGCGTGTCCGACGGTGGCGCTTGGGGGTAGCCGTCGACGCGAAGTCCGAGCAGCCCTTGGATTTCGACGACGAGACGGCCCTCGCCAGCGGAGGCCGACGGGAGCAGGGCGAAGAGAAGCATCCACATCAGGAACCTCAGCAGTTGGGGTCAGCGACGCCGACGCAGGGCGGCGAGCGCGAGGAGCGCGGGCAGGAACCCGCCAGCGGCCGGGGTCATCCCGCAGAACGAGCCGCCGCCACGCAGGCGGTCGGCGTCGCAAGGGTCGCCGATGCCGTCCTTGTCGTAGTCCGCTTGGTCTTCGTTGGGGTCGAGCGGGCAGTTGTCGCAAGCGTCGCCCAGCCCGTCGCGATCCCCGTCGAGCTGATCCGGGTCGGGGAAGGTCGGGCAGAGGTCGCAGAGATCGCCCACACCGTCGGCGTCGGCGTCGTACTGCTGCGGGTTCACGTCCTCGGGGCAGTTGTCGCAGGCATCGCCGAGTCCGTCGACGTCCGCGTCGTCTTGGTTCGGGTCGGCCGCCTCCGGGCACAGGTCGCAGCCGTCTCCGACGCGATCGCCGTCGAGGTCGTCGGTCTGGATGTCGCCGCCGCCCGTGATCGGGTTGTAGAGGAACGGGCAGATGTCGCAGGGGTCGCCCACGCCGTCTGCGTCGGAGTCCGTCTGGTTGGGGTCGGCGTTGGCGACGTCCGAGATCGGCACCGGGCAGTTGTCGCAGGCGTCACCCACGCCGTCCCCGTCGCTGTCGAGCTGGTTGGCGATCGACGGATCCGCGTCGGCGCCGTTGGGGATCAGCAAGCAGTTGTCGCAGAGGTCGCCGACCGCGTCCGCGTCGTAGTCCTCCTGCTCGGGGTCGGGGATGTTGGGGCACACGTCGCAAGCATCACCCACGCAGTCGCCGTCAACGTCATCTTGGTTGGGCGCGCCGGTGCGCGGGTCGATCGGAGTGGCGACCGCGTCGCAGTTGTCGCAGTCGTCGCCGAGCGCGTCGGTGTCGCCGTT
>JBEIFN010000237.1:0-4378 GCA_040382435.1 Alphaproteobacteria bacterium | reverse complement strand
GCTCAGGGTTGCCGGGGAAGCGGCGGCTGTCGTTGTCGTCGCAGTCGCCGGTGGTCGTCGACGTGGCGGCGGGCGGGTCGCAGAAGGTGCCGACGAGGTCAGCACCGACGCCATCACCGTCGGCGTCGGCGTAGTACGGCAGCTGGCTGGTGGGGTCGACGTTGGCATCGGCGCTGTCGATGAAGCCGTCGCAGTCGTCGTCGAGCCCGTTGCACACCTCGGGTTGACCGGGCTTGACGTCGGGGTTCGCGTCGTCGCAGTCGAGGTCGTCGGGCACGCCATCGGCGTCGGCGTCGTTGAGCTGCACGGCCGAGTCGGTCTCGGCGGTGTCTGCCGTGTCGATCGGATCCTTGCTGGCGCCGCCGCATGCGGCCAGCAGCGCGACGCTCATCCACCAGATGCGACGCATGGGCCCTCCTTGTCGGTTTCTAAAGCACACCGTAGACCATGGAACGTCCATCGGAAACCCGGCGGACGTCTGAAGCCGTTTGTCTTCTGTCACCCTGCGTCAGGCCGCGCCAGTCCGACATGGAGCCGTACCCAATGTCCTTTGACCAAACCGGTATTCATTCGATTCGGTGCGCAGCGTTCGACGCAGTGGGTCCCGACGACGTCCGGTGGATCCCCGACGCTTGGATCGCGTGGGACGCCTCGGGGGTGATCACCGCGGTTGCGCCTTGGGCCGGACAAGTCGTCGATCTGCATGTGCCGGGCGGGGTGGCCACCGCTGGGTTCGTCGACGGTCACGTACACGCGGCGCAGACGCGGATCGTGGGCGCGGCGTCCGGGCCGCTGCTCGACTGGCTGGCGACGTCGACCTTTCCCGAGGAGACGGGTCTGGCCGACGAGGCGCGCGCCGCTTCGATCTACGACGTCTTCTGTCGACAGCTGCTCGCTGGTGGGACGACGACGGCGCTGGCTTGGTCGAGCGCGCATGAAGGCGCGGCGGACGCGTTGTTCGCGGCGGCCGCCGGGACGGGGCTGCGGTTGATCGGCGGACCCGTATGGATGGATGAGGGCGCACCCACCGCGCTGCTCAGCGACGTACCAGCCACGGTCGCGCGGGTCGAGCGGCTCGTCGAGCGGTGGCACGGCGCGCACGGGCGGCTGGAGGTCGCGGTGCTGCCGCGGTTCGCGCTCTCATGCAGCGAGCCAATGTTGGCGGCAGCGGGTGCGTTCGCCGCACGGCACGGGCTGGTCGTTAGCACGCACCTGTCGGAGAACCCAGCTGAGGTGCAGGCGGTGCGCGACCGGTTCGGGCTGGGGTATGCCGAGGTCTACGATCGCGCAGGCCTGCTGATGCCAGGGACCGTGCTCGCGCATTGCATTCATCCGACCGAGCAGGAGTGGGACCTGCTCACCGCCCGCGGCGCGGTGGTCGCCCATTGCCCAGATAGCAACGACTTCCTTGGGTCGGGCGGGATGCCGGCCCAGATCCCGGTGCCGATGGTGCTCGGCACCGATGTGGCGGCGGGGCGGTCGTTCCGGGTCCCGCGGGTGGCGTCCGCGGGGTTCGACAACGCGCTTCGGCAGGGCGTCCGCGTGCCGCCGGAAACGTGGCTGTGGCACGCGACGGCGGGAGGCGCTGCGGCCTTGGGGCGAGGCGCGGAGGGGCGGTTGGCGGTTGGCGCGGCCGCGGACGTCGCGGTGCACCGGCTCCCGCCGTGGGTCGAGTCCGCGCAGGAGGCGCTCGGATGGCTGATGTTTGCGGCCGACGCTCCGCCGTGCGCTGCGACCTTCGTCGCGGGTCGGTGCGTGTGGCGTCACGAGGGGCCCGTCTGGCCGGTGTGGGGCGGTTGAGCGCGGGCTCAGGTGCGGGTGACCTGCATTCCGGCCGCGTTGAACAGCGCCTCGGCGCGGTCGGCGGAGGGGGTGTCGACCCGCAGCAGCAGGATCGAGCCCGGTGCTTCGATCAGGTCCTTGGCTTGTTTGAGGCCCACACCGGTCACGGCACACACCGCCTTGATCGCGTCGATCTTTCGATCCCCCGCCGCGTCGAGACGGAGCGTGTGGGGGCCAGGGACTTGCCCGGTCGCGGCTTGGCCGGCGATCGGCCAGGTGGCGGGTTCCTCGGTGCGACGCGCGGGTGTGGGTTCGGCGGCCGGCCTGGCGGCAGGTTGTGACGGGCGCAGGTCGCCGCTTGGCTGTGAACCTTGGCGGTAGAGCCAAGCGGCCACGGCCGCGAACAGCAAGCCCATCGCGACGTAGACGTCCATCGGTCCTCTCTTGTCGTCAGCAGGTTATCGCAGACGGCGCTGCCTCCATAGCTCAGTTGGATAGAGCAACGGCCTTCTAAGCCGTAGGTCCCAGGTTCGATTCCTGGTGGGGGCGGATACTTGATCCTTGACTTTTCGGATGGGATGCCGCACGATGGCCCCGCTCCGCCACATGTCCGCCACATAGAAGTTTGCGGCAGGCGGTGAGGAGGGGGGGTGCCAGCGAGCAAGGGAAATGTTCGGAAGCGACCGTCGGGGAGCTGGCAGGCCAATTGGCTGGACGGCTTCGGCGTGCGGCGCTTCAAGAGCTTTACGAAGAGGAAGGACGCCGACACGTTCCTGAATCAGGTGGTCGCCGAGGCCGATCTGGTTCGGGCGGGGGTGGCGCCGGCGATTCAAGCAGCTCGCGGTCGTCACACGTGGGACGATCTGATCGAGCTGTGGACGACGAAGAAGGCCGCCAAGATCTCGCTCCGAGATGACCTTGGTCGCATCCGGCTGCACCTGACCCCGATCCTTGGGCGTGACATCGTCGAGGGTCTCGACGCCGATGCCGTTACGCGCGTCGAGCGGGAGCTTCATCGAAAGGTGGCCCGTCGTGCGCTCTCGGTGGCCACCCAGCGCAAGGTCCTGATCTTGTTTCAGTCGATGCTCAAGCTCGCCGTCCGCGAGCGTTGGCTGACCGCGGCGCCCATCGTAGAAAAGCCACGGGCGCCGGTGCACGAGCGGCTATGGATCGCCGAGGCCGAGGCCATCGTTCGCCTCCTCGGCGCAGCCCGCGACGAGGGGTACCCAGGGCTCGCAGAGCTCTACGCGACGGCGGTGGCGACAGGCCTGCGGGAAGGGGAGCTCATCGCGCTCGATTGGGACGCGGTGGACCTAGAGAACGGCCTGATCACCGTCAAGCGCGTGCCGACGGCCGATCAGAGGGGCGTCCGGCTCGGAACCAAAAGCGGCAAGGTGAGGTACGTCCCGTTGCCGGGCGATCTCGTGGGCTTGCTTTGCAGCTGGAAGGCCTCCGGCTACCACCCGCAGATCGTTTTCCCCAACACCCGGGGCGAGCGCCACCGCAGCGACGCGCGGGTGTTCAAGCGCAACCAAATCTTCGGACGCTGCCTCGAGAAGGCGGGGATCCCGTCGATGACCTTCCATACGCTGCGTCACACCTTCGCTTCGCATTTTGTGCTCCGCGGCGGTGACGTCTACGTCTTGCAGAAGGTGCTCGGGCACCAGAGCGTCAACACGACGCAGCAATACGCCCACCTGGCCGAGGGGACGTTTTCCCGGGAGCGGACGCGGATGGCTGGGCTGATCGGCGGCCTTGGAGGCGCGCGGACCTCCGGAGAGGGTCGATGACGCATGCATCCCCCCTCGCCGCGGGCGGAGCGATCGCGTTGTGGTTCGGTGGGGTCGCGGCTTGGCCGCGGGCAGCCGCGTTTGGCGGTCCCTAGGGAACGACGGGTGCGCGGCCATTGCGCAGTGTCGCGCGCGCCGCGAGGAACGTCTCCCAGCTTGGGTCGTTGAATCCTTGGAAGCGCAGGCGGTCGGTGTCGCCCTCGCACGCGTAGCGGAGGATGCGCTCGCAGCTCCGGTCGGCGATCCAGGCCCATAGTAAGTCGCGTGCGACGGCTTCGTCGGCGAACTCCGAGGAGTCCAAACTGTCGAGAGCCAACACGTCGTACGCCGGCAGCAGGGTGGATCGCAGACGTCGCGCGGGGTGACGGCTGTTCGGGCGGCCTTCGTGTTCCTGCTTGCTGGTCGTCACGCGCAGCCGGTCGGCGGCTTCCCTGAGGCGATCGTCTTCGGAGCCCTTGCCGTGGAGCGACGGCCGGCGCTCCCACGGGGACCCCTTGTTTTTTGCGTGCCAAGCCAGCGCGACCTGTAAGGCAAAGCGCGCGGCCAGCCGCCCGACCGCGCTGGTAAAGTCGTCGGGGCGGTGGCCTTTGGTCTCGATCTTCGCCCGGACCTCGTTCTCGTGCGGGAGGTGGCGCGTGAGGAGGCCGGCAAGATCGGGTGCGCGCCACGCGTACGGGGCGCCGCGCGCTGAGAGGCGGAGGGCTGCGCGATCGAAGTCTCGGGGAAGGAGCGGGTTGGCGAAGGCGGTCGCGAGCAAGAGCTCGGCCGTCCCTGGGGCTTCGCGCAGATGGAGCCGGATCCGGCGG